>NZ_CAWNHY010000302.1:0-14216 GCF_963874335.1 Vibrio sp. V10_P2A27P122
ACTACAGACACAAATGACTATGGTATTTCGGAGCCTCTTATTTGGCTTATTATTGAGTGTGGCAGGGCTAAGTGTGGCGGCAGAAACGACGCAGACCAACGAGCTTAAAGGCATTGATTTTCGAGTCAATAAAAACAAAGACGCTGTATTGATTGTTGAACTCGCATCACCTTCGACAGTAGTTAATGTGCAGAAAGTGGCTGACGGTTTACAAATTGAACTGCTTAAGACGGATGTCTCCAATGAGAAACTGTATGTCTTGGACGTCAAAGATTTTGCAACCGTTGTTGAGAGTATCGAGGTATTGCGCAAAGAGCCAAGTACACAGTTACTGGCGACCATTCATGGCGAGTTTAAGTATGATTACAGCTTGAAAGGGAAATACCTTGAGGTGGTGATTGGCAAACTGAAAGAACAAGAAAAACCTAAGCCGAAGAGCATTCTTGAGAAAGAGGGCAAGCTTATCTCGATTAACTTTCAAGATATTCCTGTGCGAAATGTTTTGCAGCTTATCGCAGATTATAACGCGTTTAACCTAGTCGTCTCAGATTCGGTCACTGGTAACCTGACGCTACGGCTTGATGGCGTGCCTTGGCAGCAAGTGCTCGATATCATTTTGCAAGTCAAGGGATTAGATAAGCGTGTTGACGGCAATGTGATTTTAGTTGCACCTAAAGAAGAGTTGGATTTACGTGAAAAGCAGCAGCTTGAAAAGGCACGTTTGGCTGAAGAGTTGGGCGATCTACGCTCTGAAATCATCAAAATTAATTTTGCTAAGGCGTCTGATATTGCGCAGATGATTGGCGGTGAAGGGGCGGTCAGCATGTTGTCTGAGCGAGGTTCCATCAGTATCGACGAGCGAACCAACTCACTGCTGATCCGTGAATTGGCTGAGAATATTGTGGTGATACGCCAAATTGTTGAATCGCTCGATATCCCGGTCAAACAGGTACAGATTGAAGCGCGCATTGTTACGGTCAACGAAGGTAATTTGGATGAACTTGGCGTACGCTGGGGCTTTACTTCGACCAATGGCAACAACACCGCAGGCGGAAGTATTGAAAGTAATTTATTCCAAGTGGGCAAATTGGGGGAAAGCACATTGCCCGTTGATGACTTCCTTAACGTAAACTTAGCGGCGACCTCTGCTAACGCCTCAAGTATTGCCTTCCAAGTGGCTAAGTTGGGGTCGGATATGTTGTTGGATTTAGAGCTTTCAGCGCTGCAACGTGAGTCGAAAGCGGAGATCATTTCCAGCCCTCGTTTGATTACGACCAACAAGAAACCCGCTTATATCGAGCAGGGTACGGAGATCCCTTATCTGGAGTCTTCTTCCAGCGGGGCAACGACAGTCGCCTTCAAAAAAGCGGTGCTGAGTTTAAAAGTAACGCCGCAGATAACGCCGGATAATCGTTTAGTGTTAGATCTCAGTGTCACTCAAGACCGGCCTGGGGATATTGTAAAAACAGGGACGGGAGAAGCGGTTGCAATTAATACTCAGCGTATTGGCACTCAAGTATTGGTCAATAATGGAGAAACCGTGGTCCTTGGTGGAATATTCCAACATAGCGTCAACAATACGGTAGATAAGGTGCCATTACTTGGTGATTTGCCATTACTTGGTGCATTGTTCCGCCGTTCCTATGAGCAAGTGGGCAAAAGTGAGCTGCTGATTTTCGTGACACCGAAAGTCGTCATTCAATAACTTACGGCTGATATTGCGATTGGTTAAAAAATAAAGTTGCATTAGTGGCACCATATCTAGATAATTTCGGGTCTTATCACGAATCATCTGTGAGGAATAGGTGCCACGAGCGTCTTAACGGTCAGTATTATACTGGCTAATCTTGTGGCGATGTCATTGAATTAACGTTGTAAATTACTGCTAAACATGGCTGAGAAACGCAATATTTTCCTTGTTGGCCCAATGGGCGCCGGCAAAAGTACAATTGGTAGACATCTTGCTCAACAACTGCATATGGAGTTTTTAGACTCAGATACAGTCATTGAAGAGCGTACAGGCGCAGATATCGCATGGGTATTTGACGTCGAAGGTGAAGAGGGCTTCCGTAAACGTGAGGAAGCTGTAATTAATGACCTAACCGAGAAACAAGGTATTGTACTCGCAACAGGCGGTGGTTCTGTTAAGAGTAAAGAAAACCGTAATCGTTTATCTGCTCGTGGTATTGTGGTCTACCTTGAAACGACGATTGAAAAACAACTTGCACGCACGAACCGTGACAAAAAACGGCCATTGCTTCAAACAGACAATCCACGTGAAGTCTTAGAATGCTTGGCTGATGAACGTAACGATCTTTACGCTGAGATCGCTGATTTTACGGTTCGTACTGACGATCAAGGTGCAAAAGTGGTAGCCAACGAGATCGTAAAAATGCTAGAAGAACATTCCTAAGTTCTTTATTTGGAGTGCAAACCATGGAACGGATTACGGTCAGTTTAGATGAGCGTAGCTACCCAATCTCAATTGGCGCCGGATTATTTAATGATCCGGCCCTCCTTTCTTTCTTATCGGCCAAACAAAAAGTCGTCGTCATCAGTAATGTGACGATCGCGCCTTTGTACGCGGATAAAATCTTCGCCCTTCTTGCACCGCATGCTTGTAATGTCTCCTTGCTTGAACTGCCAGATGGCGAGCAGTACAAAACTTTAGATACATTTAATACGGTTATGAGTTACCTGTTGGAAGGTAATTACAGCCGTGATGTGGTGATCATCGCTTTAGGTGGTGGTGTGATTGGTGATTTAGTTGGATTCGCCGCAGCCTGTTATCAGCGCGGAGTCGATTTTATCCAAATACCGACCACGCTGCTTTCGCAAGTGGACTCCTCCGTTGGCGGTAAAACCGCAGTCAATCATGCTTTAGGTAAAAACATGATTGGTGCATTTTATCAGCCGAAAGCCGTCATTATTGATACTGAATGTTTGGCGACTTTACCTGCGCGAGAATTTGCCGCTGGTATGGCGGAAGTGATCAAATATGGCATCATTTACGATCATGATTTCTTTGTCTGGTTGGAAGAGAATCTCGATAAACTCTACGCCTTAGATGAGCAAGCGCTAAGTTATGCCATCGCTCGCTGCTGTCAAATTAAAGCCGATGTGGTCGCTCAAGATGAAAAAGAGTCGGGAATTCGCGCGTTGTTGAACCTAGGTCATACATTTGGTCATGCGATTGAAGCGCAGCTCGGGTATGGTAATTGGCTACACGGTGAAGCGGTTTCTGCCGGAACTGTGATGGCCGCTAAAACGGCGCAGTTACAAGGTTTAATTAACGATCAGCAAGTTGAGCGGATTGTTTCTATACTCAAAAGAGCAAATTTACCGATTCATACGCCCGAAAGCATGTCGTTTTCTGACTTTATGCAACACATGATGCGTGATAAAAAAGTGCTTTCAGGCGAACTACGTTTGGTGCTACCAACCAGTATTGGTACATCACAAGTAGTGAAAGGTGTACCCGAAGCGGTCATTGAACAAGCGATTGACTTCTGCCGCACCCTGTAAATCTTCATTGATACTAATTTGACAGTTGTCTGTCAGTAGGACGGCCTAATGAGTTTGGCGAATGAATTACGTATATTGGAATTAGATTCGCAAGTCGAGCTACTTGAGCGTTTGCAATTATTGACCAATTTTGGCTCAAATGTCATTACCGTTGGTGGTGGATTAGGTTTTGGTAAATCTTGGTTAGCGCAGCGTTATTTAGAAGCGTGGGCCGAAGATAAAAACCAATCGCTGTTGCTGTGTCATCCCAATCAAGATGACCAGCAGCGTCGAGCGACCATTCTTACCCAAATCGTTTCAGGCCCGTTATTTAATCCTCACGATACACTTTCTGACAGCTTAGCTCGCCTGCTTGATGGTGGCGGTTGTGATGTGGTGATTGTTGTCGATGACGCTCATCTACTCTCTGAAACCTTAGTGTCTGAGCTATGGATGCTGGTGTTAGAAGCACAAGCCAATCCATTGTGGACCATCAATGTCGTATTATTTGCACAAGCCAATAGTCTTGATGCTTTGCTGACTCGTTTAAGCTACGGACAAGAGCATAAACCCGTAGAGCTTGAGATTGAAGCCCTAAGCAATGAAGAAGCGGATCGCTTTTTTGAAAATCTGGTCATGCGTTATGTACCCGATGAGATGGAGCGCCGCGTACGCAACGCTTACAAAAAGGTGAAACGCGTGCCTGGGGAAATCATGGCATTAGGAGAGCAGAAAATGGAAAAAAGGATCATCATCCGTTCGATTATCGGTTCTCCTGTGCAGATCGCTGCCTTGGTTTTACTGCTTCTGCTCATCATCGGTGGTGGTTACTGGTGGCTATTTACCCAGCCCTCACCAGATGAGCAAGCGTCGCAAATTACAGGCACACTCGAGCAGACGGTGATTCCGACGCTCGGGGATGCTGCTGCACCAACAGTCAATACGCTTAACGATGATTCAGCAACTGACGCCGCCAATAATGGGAAGGAGCTTGCGAAAAGTGACCCGAGTTATTTAGATGCTGAAGATGATTCCAGTTCGTTACCACCCGATGTGATGGAGAATTCAGAGAGCGTGGGCATAATTGACAGCGATCAGCAACGAGTGGTGATTGAGTCTGATGTTGTGGATGCGCTTTTGGAAGGCAATTCGACCAAAGCCGATACGTCAGTGATTAATAATGCACTTGCTGATGCACAAAACCGCACGGCGCAAACTGTGCCCGTAAGTGAGACTGCCACTGCTGCTGCGCCAACGAAAATCACCTTCTCCTTTGCGAGAGAAGAACTCAAAGCCTTCTCGCCACGCAGTTATACTTTGCAATTAGCGGCGGTCAGTTCGCTTGCTGAAGCGCAAAACTTTCTTAACACCTACGCGCTGCAAGAAAAGGTGCGTATTTATCCGACAGCACGCAATGATGTGGAGTGGTACATCATCACTTATGGTAATTATCCAACCATCCAGTTTGCGCGTGATGCCGTTGAAACCTTACCGAAAGCGTTGCAATTGCAAGGCCCTTGGGCCAAATCGCTCAGCCAAGTACAGCGAGAGATTGATCGTGCGAAATAACGCTGAGCTTGACGCAAAAATATGTTACATTCCGCAGCCTTATTTCGTGGTTGAAAGATAGAGCAGTAAATGAAGAAGCAGCGTGCCTTTCTTAAATGGGCTGGTGGTAAGTATGGCCTAGTCGAAGAGATTCAACGTCACCTGCCACCAGCGCGTAAACTGGTTGAACCCTTTGTTGGTGCTGGCTCTGTGTTCCTCAATACTGATTTTGAACAGTATTTGTTGGCCGATATCAATCCTGATCTCATCAACTTGTACAACCTGATCAAAGATCAACCTGAACTGTACATCACCGAATCTAAGCGTTGGTTCACTGCCGATAACAACCGTAAAGAAGCGTATCTCGATATTCGCAAAGAGTTCAATAAAACCGATGATGTACTGTATCGTTCGTTGGCGTTTTTATACATGAACCGTTTTGGTTTTAATGGTTTATGTCGCTACAACAAAAAAGGCGGTTTCAATGTGCCTTTTGGTTCCTACAAAAAGCCTTATTTCCCGCAAGCAGAATTGGAGTTTTTTGCCGAGAAAGCCAAGAAAGCGACCTTTATTTGCGAAGGATACGAAGAGACGTTTCGTCGTGCTCGCAAGGGCTGTGTTGTCTATTGCGATCCGCCATACGCGCCACTCTCTACTACCGCCAATTTTACTTCTTATTCTGGTAATGGCTTTTCATTGGATGATCAAGCCTCATTGGCCGATGTCGCCGAAAAAGCCGCCAATGATCGTGGCATACCGGTACTGATTTCCAATCATGACACTAAGTTAACGCGCCGTTTATATCATGGTGCAGAACTTAACGTGGTCAAGGTTAAGCGCACCATTAGCCGTAATGGAGCAGGGCGCAACAAAGTAGATGAGTTGTTGGCGCTGTTCAATACAGCGGAATGCGAAGGTTAACATTTCGCAGTTAAATCGGGTGTCGCGCTAGGATATCTTGGCCAGCTTAGGTAGAATTGCGGGCGAATTTTGCTCATCACGCATTTGCGCCCACTAGCCTAAGAGGTCAGGTATGAAAGATTTCCTAATTGCCCCATCTATACTCTCAGCAGATTTTGCTCGTCTTGGCGAAGATGTTGAGAAAGTGCTTGCCGCTGGGGCAGACGTTGTCCATTTTGATGTAATGGATAACCACTACGTTCCCAACTTGACCTTTGGTGCTCCGATTTGTAAGGCGCTGCGTGACTATGGTGTTACGGCACCGATTGATGTTCACCTGATGGTGAAACCAGTTGATCGCATTATTCCTGATTTTGCCAAAGCAGGGGCTTCGATGATCACTTTTCATGTGGAAGCTTCTGATCACGTTGATCGCACATTGCAATTGATCAAAGAGCACGGATGCCAAGCGGGTGTAGTGCTCAATCCAGCTACGCCACTTGCGCATCTCGAATTTATTATGGATAAAGTGGACCTCATTTTGCTGATGTCGGTTAACCCTGGTTTTGGTGGCCAATCTTTTATTCCGCATACGTTGGATAAACTGCGCGCGGTGCGTCAATTGATTGAGCAATCGGGTCGTCATATCCGCCTTGAAATTGATGGTGGAGTCAAAGTCGATAACATTCGTGAAATTGCACAAGCGGGCGCAGATATGTTTGTCGCAGGCTCGGCTATTTTTGGTCAACCTAATTACCAAACGGTGATTGATGAGATGCGCGCAGAATTAGCCAAAGTGGCGCGCTAAGTCATAATACTGACTACACCTCAATAATCACTACGCAACATACTTATAACGCAACAAGGGGCTTTGTGCCCCTTGTCTATTATTCGGAAGTTAAGATGTCTTTAAGCTCAATTAAATTAATCGCCTTTGATCTCGATGGTACCTTGCTCGACAGCGTGCCAGATTTAGCCGTAGCCGCCGACCAAGCGGTACAATCGTTAGGCTATTCATCAGTATCAGAAATGCAAGTGCGTGATTACGTCGGCAATGGTGCAGATGTGCTGATCGCTCGCTCACTTAGCCAAAGTTTAACCATCAACCCTGATCTTAGCGATGAGATCAAAGCCACCGCTCGTGAGCGTTTTGATGAATTTTATGCCCAAACGGGCCATAAACTGAGCCATTTATATCCCCAAGTGAAAGAAACCTTAGCGCAGCTACACAGTGCTGGATTCACATTAGCTTTGGTGACCAATAAACCGTCTAAGTTTGTACCTGACGTATTGGTACAACATGGTATTGAGCACTTTTTTAGTGATGTGATTGGTGGTGATACCTTCCCGATCAAAAAACCTGATCCAATGGCGCTTAACTGGCTATTGGATAAACATCAACTAACGGCCAAGGAAATGTTGATGGTTGGGGATTCGAAAAACGATATTTTAGCGGCTAAAAATGCGGGTTGTTATTCGTTTGGTTTGACTTATGGCTACAATCACGGTGAGCCCATTTCAGCTTCCAACCCTGATTACGTGGCGGACTGTATCGACCAATTGCTTGATGTGTTGCGAGTTTCAGCATAAAAGTTCACACAATGCGCTAGTAAAATACTCGTCAATGAGTACACTGCATAAACCGCGTTATCGCTAAATCAAGTATCACTTAGCGAATAAGCGCGGTTTTTTTCACAGACATTTTCAGTCTTATCTCATTTTAAGTAGCAAGGAAATCATCCCTATGAGCAAACCCATTGTATTGAGTGGTGTTCAACCGTCAGGTGAACTAAGTATCGGTAACTATTTGGGTGCTCTACGTCAATGGCAACAGATGCAAGATGACTATGATTGTCAATACTGCGTGGTTGACCTGCATGCGATCACGGTTCGTCAAGATCCGAAAGCACTGCATGAAGCCACGTTAGATGCGTTGTCAATCTGTCTTGCAGTTGGTGTTGACCCTAAAAAGAGCACGCTATTTGTTCAGTCACACGTACCAGAGCATGCTCAATTGGGTTGGCTTCTCAACTGCTACACGCAGATGGGTGAATTGAGCCGCATGACTCAGTTCAAAGACAAATCAGCACGTTATGCGAACGATGTGAATGCGGGCTTATTCGGTTATCCTGTGTTGATGGCGGCCGATATTCTACTTTATGGCGCGCACCAAGTACCCGTGGGCAGTGACCAAAAGCAGCACTTAGAACTTGCGCGAGATATCGCGACTCGTTTTAACAACATCTATAGTCCTGAAAAGCCGATCTTCACCATTCCAGAGCCTTACATTCCTCAAGTGAACGCGCGAGTAATGAGCCTGCAAGATGCGACGAAAAAGATGTCTAAGTCAGATGATAACCGTAAGAATGTCATCACTTTGCTGGAAGATCCAAAGTCGATTATCAAGAAGGTTAATAAGGCTCAGACAGATACTGAAACGCCACCACGCATCGCTTTTGATACCGAAAACAAAGCGGGCATCTCCAACTTGATGAGTTTGTACTCTGCGGCGACAGGCAAAAGCTTTGCTGAGATTGAAGCGCAATATCAAGGTGTTGAGATGTACGGCCCTTTCAAGAAAGATGTTGGCGAAGCGCTGGTTGCCATGCTGGAGCCTGTTCAAGCTGAATACGCGCGCATTCGAGAAGATCGCGCGTATCTTGATTCAGTAATGAAAGCGGGTGCAGAAAAAGCCTCGGCTCGCGCTGCGATCACTTTGAAAAAAGCATTTAAAGCGGTAGGGTTTGTCGAGCGTCCTTAGTTTTTCCTGCGACAATCTAACTCCTTTCGCATTAAATAAAGCTAGGTTTTCCTAGCTTTATTTGTCACCCCTAAACCACCGCCTTGGGCGGTGGTGATTGAACCTTGGGGCTATTGCCCGCAGAAGTGCCCATGTTAGAAGTAAACCTCTTATTCACCACAAGTAAGAGGAAACAAAAAACATGGGCGACTACAGAAGTTCATCACATGTCCATTGGCGTTGTAAATACCACATAGTTTGGACGCCGAAATACAGATTCAAGATCCTGAAAGGGAATGTAGGTAAGGAGCTTTATCGCTCAATCTATATTTTATGCAATATGAAAGATTGTGAGGTATTGGAACTAAATGTTCAGCCGGATCATGTTCATCTGGTTGTGATAGTTCCACCAAAAGTTTCTATCTCAACGTTGATGGAAGTGTTGAAAGGACGTTCGGCAATTCGGTTGTTTAACAAATTCCCCCATATAAGAAAGAAGCTCTGGGGGAATCATTTTTGGGCAAGAGGTTACTTTGTCGATACGGTTGGCGTAAATGAAGAAATCATCAGACGGTACGTCAGACACCAAGACAAGAAAGCTCAAGAATATAAGGCGCAGTTAGAGTTGAAGATGAACTAACAGCGCGAGGATGCCCCCTTTCAGGGGGCTGTAAACCAAAGCCGCCTTCTAAGAAGGCGGATTTTTACTTTTACTTCTGCTTAATAAAATTTGATCTTTCTCTTTGTATTGTAGGCTTAGGTCTACACTTTAAATCATAACCATGATGATGAGTTTTGAACATGAGACGACTGCTGTTATTAGGATTGATGTTCATCTGTAGTGCCGCCGCCGCAGATCCAGTTCGTATTTGTGTTGGTGATGTGAATGTTTGGCCCCCGTTCACCTATTGGCAGGGAAGCTCGTATCAAGAAAAAGCCGATTCCTTGACTGGCTCAGCCACAACTCTGGTGTTGGACGCATTAAAATCTCACAACATCGATTACCAGTTTTATTTTATGCCTTGGGCGCGAGTCCAACATGAACTGACGCAAGAGCGCGGTCGCTGCGATTTGACATGGGATGCAAGTTATCGCGCAGAAAGGGCTGAGTACAGCTATTTTTCGGTCCCGCTTTATACGATCCAACTCGGTTATTTTACGCTGCCAGACAACCATGAAGATTTAAAAGACCTATCCGTTGATGGCGTATTATGCGGAGTTAATGGCTTTAATTATGAGAATTTTGCACTGTCTAGAGAACCCTCTCTCTATTTAAATTCCGTACAGCAAGCGCTGAATATGCTGCAAAAAGAGCGGTGTGATTGGTTTGTGAGTGAAATTGAACCCATTTATGGTGGAATTCAGTTGGGTCTATATAAAATTGATCGGCCAATCATTCATCATTTTCTCGCTAGAAACAAGCCGTACCACGTGCAAGTTCGCCGTAGCTTAGAAAATTCGATGCCGCTGTTAAATCAGCTTAATGACTATTTTCTCGATGCGCAGCAAACTGGTCGCGCGCAGGCGGTCTTTGATCGTTACCTCTCTTTTAGCCAGCCACAATAATCGAACTAAGGTGTTTGTCGTGTACGGAGCACCTTGTTTGCTTTTCTTTTTAGAAAAATAAGACTTTTCACCTTACTGCAATACCACTGTCGAAAACCCCCTTTACCTTCTTTGTTGAAAGTTTGCGCTTAGTTCAAGTATTTGCTCTAGCTATGCGATGTTGATCTCGATATGAATGGTGAATGTTTTTATCTTTCATTTAAAAACACAACACTGTACGCGCAAATGGAACCAATCCCCTTTATAAACGTGATTTACAACACCTTGCTTACCACTTCGGTTACAGAGCAGGGAAAGAGGTGAACAATGGAATCGACACGAATTAAACCCTTTGGCCGAACATTACTCGCTGCGGCGATAAGCTCCACATTGGCTGTATCAGCTCAAGCTGAGATTATTATTTCTCAGTATGTAGAAGGCAGCAGCTTCAATAAGGCCATCGAAATTGCTAACACTAGCAATGCATCTTTCAGTTTAGACAATTTCATTTTAGCGAAATCAAGCAATGGCGGTGGGAACTGGGATACACAGTTGCCCCTGACTGGGCGAGTAATTGCCGCGAACGATGTGTTAGTGATTTCTCATGTCAGCGCCAATAGTGCTATCCAAGCGGTGAGTGATGAAAATGATGGCTCGGTGATTAATTTTAACGGTGATGATCCGGTGGCACTGCTAAACAGTGATGGTAGCGTACATGATGTGTTGGGAGTGATGGGCGGCATTAACTGGGGCAAGGATACCACTTTAGTGCGTAATAGCGATAGCCTCACGCCCTCAGCGGCTTATCAAGCTGCGCAGTGGAGCGCGTTAGGCAAGGATAATATTGAAGGGTTAGGCGCACTCGATGCCGTTGAGCCACCGGCTGAATTTACCTGTACTCAAGAGGGATCTGAGCCCGCCTTTACCTCTATTCAAGCGATCCAAGGCGAAGGGCAAACCTCTCCTCTCATTAGTGGCTACCCTTACATCACCGACCAAGAATATTTTGTCAAAGGTGTCGTGAGTGCCATTACCACAGGGTTGACTAAAGGTTTTTATCTGCAAGCGTTGGAAGATGATTACAACTTAAATACCTCTGAAGGTTTGTTTGTTTTTACCGATCAATCAAGTTCAAGTTTAAAACCGGGGGATGTGGTTTGTGTGAAAGGTAAAGTACAGGAGTATTACAACCTCACACAGCTTAAAGTCGAAAACAACCAATGGCTAAAACAAGGTGAGCAAGAGGCTCCACAAGCGACCGCGATAGAGATTTTGCCCACCGATGAGAACTTTGAGCACACATTAGAGCGTTATGAAGGCATGTTGGTAAAAACCACACCAGAGCTGGATATGCGTGTGACGCGCACCTTTGGTTATGACTATGCTTCTCGTCGCAATAACATGGTGTTAGCGCAAGGTCGTATTAACATGCAACCGAACCAGCTATTCGCTGCGGGCTCTGAGCAAGCCAAACAGCAGAGCATCGAAAACGCGCAGCGCCGCGTGTTTATTGAATCAGATGCGAAAGCCGCCGATGGTCAAATTCCGTACTACCCAGAGTTTGGTCGCAGTGATATTGATCAAAATGGTTCGACGGAAGATTACATCCGCATTGATGACAGCATCATAGGTTTAGAAGGTGTGCTCTCATACGGTTACAACGAATATCGTCTGATTGTGACTAATTCGCTCAACCAAGAGAATTTCGTGCGCAATGATCCTCGCAGCGAGAAACCGGATATCGATGAAGGCGATCTGCGCATTGCCACATTCAACGTGCTTAACTATTTCAACTCGCCGTTTGGCGGTGATGCAAATCAGCATGGTGATAATCGTGGTGCTAATAACCTTGCAGAATTTGAATTGCAGCAAGCGAAGATCGTTAATGCGATTGTACGTTTGGATGCCGATATTGTCGGTTTGATGGAAATTGAGAATAACGGTTTCGGTGCAGGTTCGGCGATTGCGCAATTGGTCAATCAGATCAACAGCCAGATCTCGGATAAGAAAAAGCATTACCGTTTTGTCGCGATTGACTCAAATAATGATGGCGTGACCGATGAACTTGATTCTATTGGCACGGATGTGATCACTACAGGAGTGATTTATCGTGAAAAAGTAGTGAAGTTGACAGAGAATCGTGTAATTCCAATGCCAAGCCAGCAAGCACCAGAAGTGTTGGATGACAAAGGCAAAGTGATTGAAGATGGTAAAAATTACCAGCGTGACACGCTTGCACCGACCTTCAAAGTTAAAGGTGGCAATGAGAAAATTACCGTCGCGGTTAACCATCTAAAATCCAAGGGTTCGGCATGTTGGGAAGATGCTGCACCAGTTGAACAAGGTGGGCAAGGCGGCAAAGATCTTGATTTTCAAGGTGCATGTGAACAATTCCGTGTCGCAGCTGCAGTTGCTTTAGGTGAAGCGTTACAAAAAATAAAAGGGCATAAAGTCATTTTGGGTGATATGAACTCTTACGGTATGGAAGACCCGATGCTTGTATTGACCGACTACAGCCCAGAGAAGTATGGCAAAACCATTCGTGCGGCACGTAACACTTACATTGCAGGTACTCCTCAATTTGGTGATGATGGCGCGTTGATTACTCACAATTATGGGTACCTTAACGCTGTGGCGATAAAACACCCAGAGAGCTGGAGTTACTCATTTAATGATGAAGTTGGCGCACTGGATCATTTGCTGGTCAGCAAAAGTTTGAAAGGCAAAGTAGTGGATGCGACCGACTGGCACATCAACGGTGGTGAATCGACACTGTTTGATTACAACAGTGAATTCAAAGGTGATTTGCCCAAATATCAAGATCATTTCCGCGCATCTGATCATGATCCTGCCGTGTTAGAACTGAACATCTATGGCGGTTCATTCGGCCTAGGAGCACTCTTCTCATTACTCGGCTTTGGTATGTGGCGACGTCGTCGTTAAGGCTTAAAGTGCGCCCCGTTAACTGACGGGGCGTTTTTGTTTTGCTCAAGCTCGGATTTTTTCAATTAAATAATCAATAAATAGCCTTACTCGTGGCGCAAGGTGGTGACGGCTCGGGTAAAGAATGTTCATGGTGTTATCTGATAGATAATAATCTGGAAAAAGCCTGACGAGGTTAGGATCATTGATTTCGTCAGCGAGAAAATTGGCAATCAAGCCGATCCCCATGCCTTGTTGTACCATTGACATCGCACCAAGCGGCGCATTGCAGATATGTTTAGGGCGGGTTTTGATGTCGCATCTCACTCCCTTTGGATTGATTAGCGTGACTTTATCTTGAGGAAGATTCAATAAAGTTAACGCAACCCATGGGTGCTGCTCTAAATCTCGTAGTTTCCTTAATAAAGGTGCACTAGCTAAGTATTTTTTACTGGCGTATATCCCCATTTTAAAAGGCATTAATTCGCGGCCAACCATTGAGCAAGATGTCAGTTCACCCATTCTGATCAGCACATCTAATTGTGTGGCTACTGGATCTTGTAAACCATCTTCGAGTTGAATATCAAACAGCACATTGGGGTAACTCTCAGAAAATGTTGAAATCAGCGGACTTAAAATATAGCTGCCGACATCAATGGTTGTACCGATCCTAATCACGCCTGCCACATCGGTAGACAAATGCTGGACGGCCCGTAGCGCGTCTTCTGCCAGCGGTAAGAGGCCATTGGTATGTTGATAAAATGCGTGCCCTTCAGTCGTTAGGCTAACTTTACGGGTAGAGCGATGCAGTAAACGTACGTTAAGATGTGATTCTAGCAAGCTAACTTGCTCGCTCACTTTCGATTTTGCTATGCCTAACGATTCACCAGCCGAGGTAAACGAACCGTATTCAACCACTTTATTAAAAATGGCAATACGTTTTAACTCACTCAACATAATTGTTCCCTTATTGGTAACCTTTCGTTCTTGTTTTGTTATCTAGTCAACCTTTGTCATTCATCAAATAATGACAGCTCTAATTAGAGAGATATAAACC
>NZ_CAWNHY010000303.1:0-14179 GCF_963874335.1 Vibrio sp. V10_P2A27P122
GATGACAAACAGGCACTACAGGCTCCGGAGAACATAGAGATCTCTTGGGTAGTGAAAGACAGCAGCACCAATTTGGCGACTTCGGTTATCGAGAAAAATTGGCTGGGTGAGAATGGCTCGGTATGGTGTGCGTGTGAATTTGATACCATGCGCGCGCTAAGAGAGTATTTTCGCAATGAAAAAGAGATAGCCAAAGACTATATTTATATCAGCAGCTACTGGAAACGTGGCGTCAGTGAAGATGGGCATAAACAGCTCAAACAAACGGATGCACAAACTCAGTCATAAACAGCAATAACACAGTAAAAAGGTGACTTAATAGAGGTCGCCTTTTTCATTGAATGCGCTCAATTTTCAACGAACATAGCTTTAACGGACCTAGTTTTAACGGACCTAGTTTTAATGGACATAGCCTCAGCTGGCCACGGTTAGCTTGGCTAACGACTCAATACAAATCGCGTCATGTCGCCAGTATTCGATGCCACAATCGATCAGTTCACCCTGTTGATTATAATTAATGCGCTCAACGACCATCGCCGGAGTGCCTGATGTAGCGCGTAGCGCTTGCGCCATATGACCAAGCAAAGAGCTAGTGGTAATTCGATAACGGACTGTTTGATACTCCACGGCAAAATGGTCGCGATAAATATCCGTCAGTGATTGAGACAAATCGAAAGTCAGCAAGTTGGGAAACAATTCAGGGCGCACGTAATTCGTCACATAGACCACGGGGCGATCTTCTAAATAACGCACACGATCAATTTGGTAAACATCCGAAAACGGCTTCAATCCCAATAAGAGCGATGCTTGTTTATTGGCTAATAGCGCTTTTGCCATCATCAGTTCCGTTTTTGGTACTCGGTTTTGTGCTAAAGCCATGTTGGTAAAATTCAGAGTTTGGGTTGGGTCGTAACGTATCGGCTCGGGAGAAATAAACCAACCTCGCCGATCTTCTCGGTAGATCTTGCCATCCGCTTCCAACAGAGACAACGCCTCACGCAGGGTAACGCGTGTGGTATTAAACGACTCTGCAAGTTTTCGTTCAGGGGGTAATTTTTGACGAGGGGCAAGCATGCCAGCATCGATTTGTTCAACAATCACATCTTTAATTTTTACGTACTGCACAACATCCACTCCCAGCCTAAATACGTGCATGCTAAATTCATAACAAACTGATACCGTATTATTTGCATTCTATGTCGAACAAGATTAATGTCATAGCCTGAATCGCAATAACATTGACGTTAATTTTTATACCGCCTAGCTTTTGGGCGGTATTTCTTTTTGGAGTATTAAAAATGTCAAACTTAGCACCTGTCTTAGTTTCAAGCCTTGATATGGACAGAATATCCGCATTACTGGATGGCATGCCTAAACTAACGCCAGAGTTAGAAAAGCTCGAGGCTGAGTTGGATAGAGCCACCATTGTCGCCCCACAAGAGATGCCAAATAATGTGGTGAGCATGAATTCGACCGTACGCTTCAAGTTTATCGACAGTGATGAAGTGATAGAAAAAAATCTTGTGTATCCGCATGAAGTGAAAAGCAGTCAAGATATCTCTGTTTTTGCCCCAGTAGGCAGTGCATTGTTGGGCCTAGCTGTTGGTCAACAGCTCAGTTGGCCAATGCCAGGTGGTAGAGAAAGAGTGATTGAGATTCTTGATGTAGTTTATCAACCTGAGCGTGACGGTGAATTCAACCGCTAACGAATCGATTTGTTGGTGTGGAGGTCGATATCATCACTCCACACCCCAAACCACACCATTGTAAATAATTATGCGACCAAAATATCTTTAAGCTCGTGCAATGAACGCACATGGTAGTGTGGCTCAATGCCATCAACAGCACTTGCGCCAGTAGAGTTTAGCCAACAGGTTTCAATACCAAAATTTAAGCCACCTAGAATATCGGAATGCGGGTTATCTCCTACCATCAATACACGATTTTTAGCAGGGTTGCCCATTTTGTCTAACGCGTAGGCAAAAATCCCGTGATCGGGTTTCGCTACACCAACCTCTTCTGAAATAATCACGTGGTCAAAGTATTCACTCATCCCCGTTCTTTGCAAACGAATCGCTTGAAGTTCGGTAAAACCATTAGTAATGATGCCAAGTTTCGCTCGACCTGTAAGGGCATCCAATAACTCTTTTGCTCCTGGTAGTGGAGTACAAATATCAGCCATGGCTTCAAGAAATGCGCTGTTTAATTCCGTGGTTGTCGTCGCGAGCTTTTCTGCCCACTCTGCAAAACGAGTATGCTTCAACTGCGCCGCCGTGATATCACCATTTTGGTAATCGACCCACAGTGGTTTATTAACTTCTTGGTACTGCGCAAAATCTTGTTCAGTAAACAACACTCCTTTGCGCTCAAACATCAGCTGCATACCTTTGAAAGCATCAAAATGAAACAAGGTCTCGTCAGCGTCAAATAAAATCCAGTCGTACTTCATGATCTCTCCTCATAATGTTCGGGCTAGTTTAGATTGTTTTTAGTTAAATGATAATCTCTATCAGAAGAAACTTTTAAAATTCAATGTGATAACGAATCTAATCGTCCCTGTAATAAAAAAGGCTCGAATGAGCCTTTTCTTATGCTTAATATTGCAAATTATGATGCTTTTTCAGCTTCGTTAACCATAGAAAGCGCCAATGCTTCGGCCGCTTTAATACCATCAATGCCTGCTGATAAAATCCCGCCCGCATAACCTGCACCTTCACCTGCCGGATAAAAGCCTTTCAGGTTGATGCTTTGGAAATCTTTACCCCGTTTAATGCAAATAGGTGATGACGTGCGAGTTTCTACTCCAGTTAACAAACCATCCTCAGAGGCAAATCCTTTGATCTGCTTATCAAACGCTGGGATCGCTTCACGAATGGCTTCAATAGCAAAATCAGGCAACGCTTTTGAAATATCTGTCAACTTGATGCCGGGTGTAAAAGAGGGTTCGACATCACCTAACGCACTCGGATCACGACCTTGTAAAAAGTCACCAATTTTTTGTGCTGGCGCATCGTAGTTTTCGCCGCCAAGTTGATAAGCTCTTGATTCAAGCTCACGTTGGAAGCGCACGCCCGCTAGCGGATCACCGGGATAATCACGTTCAGGATCAATACCCACTACAATCGCACTGTTAGCATTACGTTCTGCGCGAGAATATTGGCTCATGCCATTGGTCACAACGCGCCCCTCTTCAGAAGTAGCCGCCACTACCGTGCCACCGGGGCACATGCAGAAGCTATAAACAGTGCGGCCATTCTTACAGTGGTGAACCAATTTGTAGTCCGCCGCGCCAAGAATGGGGTTACCCGCATTCGAACCAAAACGCGCTTCATCAATCATTGATTGTTTATGTTCGATACGGAACCCTACTGAAAAGGGTTTGGCTTCCATATAAACGCCACGTTCATGCAGCATTTCAAAGGTATCACGTGCACTATGACCGACCGCAAGGACAACATGACGCGTTTTAATTTCCTCACCATTTGACAGCGTAAGCCCGGTAATTTGCCCTTCTTCGATGTGAATGTCATCAACACGAGTACTAAAACGAATTTCACCGCCTAATTCGATGATTTTGGCACGCATTTTTTCAATCATGGTCACCAATTTGAACGTACCAATGTGCGGTTTGCTCACGTACATGATTTCAGCAGGTGCGCCCGCAGCGACAAATTCTGTAGTGACCTTACGGCCATAGAAGTTAGGATCTTTCACTTGGCTATAGAGTTTTCCATCAGAAAAAGTCCCCGCTCCACCTTCGCCAAACTGCACGTTAGATTCAGTATTCAATGTACGTTTACGCCAAAAACCAAAGGTATCTTTGGTGCGTTCGCGCACTTCTTTACCACGCTCGACAATGATTGGGTTAAACCCCATTTGAGCAAGAATCAGTCCTGCGAATAGACCACAAGGGCCAAAGCCTATCACCACTGGGCGCTCAGTAAGATTCGCTGGCGCTTGAGCAACGAATTTGTACTCCATATCCGGCGTCACTTTCACATGCGGATCGTCAGCAAACTGAGCAAGTAACTCCGTTTCATTCTCCACGCTCACATCTAGCGTGTAAATCAGCATGATTTTCGTTTTCTTACGAGCATCGTAGCCACGTTTAAACATATTGAATGAAAGAACTTGTTCATCAGCAATACCAAGTTTTTCAGTAATAGCAGCAAAAATTGCCCCTTCCTCGTGGTCCAAAGGAAGTTTAATTTCGGTTAAACGTATCATGTCGGTGTCTCGTTTTAGTCGGTGTCTTAGCCAAAGCCGCAAGCGGCCCGCTCACAATGGCGCGCATTTTACGGGAAATGGCGTTATCTGTCATACTAAATCCCGAATTCATCACACGTTACGCTAGATATTCATAGCGTTGGATGTTGAAATTTAACTTGGGATGCGTATTATCCCCATTCTTCATTTTTGACTAACTAAGAGCTGATCATCATGGCGTTTGTCGTAACGGATAATTGCATCCAATGTAAATTTACTGACTGTGTCGCGGTATGCCCTGCAGATGCCTTTCACGAAGGCCCCAATTTTATGGTGATCAACCCCATTGAATGCATTGATTGCGGTTTATGTGTTCCTGAATGTGCAGCTCAAGCTATCTTTCAAGAAGATGAACTCCCAGAAGATCAGAAGATTTACATCGAACTCAATGCTGAGCTTGCCGACATATGGCCGGTGCAAACCGAAGTCAAACCAGCCATGGATGATGCTGAAAAATGGAATGGCGTGCCAAACAAACTGGGGATGTTAGAGAAGTAGTCTTTTCTTCTTATAACTAGCGTTATAAAAAAAGCGCAAACACGGCATCCGTTATCACGCTTTTTGACGACAATCCAAAGCAACAACTTTTAAGCTTTACTTATTGATCGAGTGATCTTGGTTTGATCTAGTGATGTTGGCGGCGCAGGTTATCCAAAATAATACCCGTAGCCATTGCTACGTTAAGTGACTCAGCTCCCCCGAAGGCGGGAATGGTGATTTTGTCGGTAACATATTGAGCCGCTTCGGCACGAATACCATGTGATTCACTGCCCATCAATAAAATCCCTTCTGCTGCAAATTTCGTATGATGTACACTCTCACCTTCTAAAAAAGCCCCATAAACAGGTAGATTTGAACTCTGTAAATAAGCACCCAAATCCACTTGGCTCACCGTAACACGCCCAAAGCTGCCCATGGTGGCACTGATGGTCTTCGGATTGTATGGATCGGCGCAATCATGGCTAGCGACAATGTATTTAATGCCATACCAATCAGCGACACGGATAATCGTCCCTAAATTACCGGGGTCAGAAACACCATCGAGAGCGATCATCAATCCTTTCGCTTCAGGCACCGTCACTTCGGGGATTTCAACGACGGCGATTGCCGCATTATTGCTCACCAAAGTGCTGGCTTTGGTTAAGTCATCTAATGTGGCCTCAATGCATTCAAAAACACTAAGCTCAACGCGGTTTTGTGCGATAAACTCCGCAGTGGCAAAAACCTGCTTTACCGTCAGTTGGCTGTTAATCAATTCCAACACGTTCTTTTCGCCTTGCACTAAAAACAGGCCATGAGCCTTGCGCTGTTTCTTTTGGCCTAAAGCACGAAGTAGTTTCAGTTGGTTTTTTGAAATCATAAAATATCCGCAGTAAGGTAAGGTTGGCCTAGTAAAAACGCCGCATTATAGAGTAAAGGCCGTCAGAGCTAAAGCAGTGTAAGTCGAGTTTCAATACCATATGTTCAGTTACTAACAAACAAGGAAATCCATATGAAACGTTTTCTTCCCTCTTCCGTTATGTTAACCCCCTTTGTCGTCAAGCATTATGATCAACAAGATAGTGATCAACTTGAAGATGATCATCATAAAGAGCCCAACGACAATGACACAAAAGAGAACGAAGAATCGAGCTAAAAGCTCAGACATTAGTTTATAATCCACTCATTAAATAACTTTACAACCCATTTTTTGACGTTATTATCGCGACGCAAACGTTTTCCCAACCCGTACAATACTAAATAATGAGGGTTTTATGCTGCCTGATATTGAAATTTGCCGCGCCACTTCATTAACCTCCATAGAGGCTATCGCTAACAAAGCAGGATTCACCGCCAGAGAATTCCACAGCCAAGGCCGCTTTAAGGCGAAAATTTCATTAAGTTGCCTTGAACGTTTGCAAACACAAACGGTTGGAAAGTTAATCCTTGTGACTGCCATTACCCCAACGCCATTAGGGGAAGGAAAAACCGTCACGACCATCGGCCTATCACAAGGAATGGCAAAATTGGGTCATTCGGTGATGGCATGTATTCGTCAACCCTCAATGGGACCAATCTTTGGTGTTAAGGGCGGAGCCGCTGGCGGCGGTTATTCACAAGTGGCACCAATGGAAGAGCTCAATTTGCATCTCACTGGCGATATCCACGCCGTCACAGCCGCGCATAACCTAGCGGCAGCGGCGATAGATGCCCGGATCTATCACGAACAGCGCCTTGGTTATGACGATTTCGAGCAGCGCACCGCAATGAAAGCACTGCGTATCGACCCAAATAATGTGGTTTGGAAGCGAGTGATGGATCACAACGATCGCGCATTGCGCATGGTTACCGTTGGCCGAAATGAAACGGATAAATCAATCAATGGCTTTGAGCGTGAAGATGGTTTTGATATTTCAGCGGCTTCTGAGCTAATGGCGATTCTTGCATTAGCCAAAAACTTAAACGATCTGCGTCAACGGATTGGGCGGATTGTCGTCGCCTATAGTCACCATGGTACACCGATTACCACCGAAGATTTACAAGTCGCTGGGGCGATGGCTGTCAGTATGAAAGAGGCGATTGAACCTACATTAATGCAAACGTTAGAAGGCGTACCGACACTGATTCACGCCGGGCCTTTTGCCAATATCGCGCACGGTAACTCTTCTATTATCGCTGATGACATCGCCACAAGGTTAGCCGAATTTACTGTAACAGAAGGCGGCTTTGGCTCTGATATGGGATTTGAAAAGGCGTGCAATATTAAAGCCGCGACATCTGGGAAAGCGCCAGATTGCGCCGTTATCGTCACCACACTTCGCGGCTTAAAAGCGAACTCTGGTCTGTATGAATTGCGTCCCGGCCAGCCAGTTCCCGACACTCTATTTCAGCCAGACCATGCCGCGTTGGTGTCCGGTTTTGAAAATCTCAAATGGCATATTGAAAATGTGAGTAAGTATGGAATACCCGCCGTGGTTGCCATTAACCGCTTTCCACAAGACAGCCAAGAAGAGCTCGAACAGCTCGCCATGATGATTCATGCACTACCTTATAAGGTTGAGGTTGCACTGAGTGAAGGTTTTGCTCTTGGAGGCGAAGGGACGACTGAGCTTGCTTCCAAAGTCATTAAACAGTGTCAAAAAGTGAGTACGTTCACACCGTTATACCAAGCACAGCAGACGATCGAAGATAAGATCAACGCCGTGGCGAAAAAGGGCTATGGCGCGGCAAGCGTCACTTTTAGTGATAAAGCACGACGTCAAATGCACAACATGCAAGAGCAAGGTTACGGGAAGCTTGCTGTCTGTTTGGCGAAGACGCCACTTTCAATTTCAACCAACGCTGCGATTAAAGGCGCACCAAAAGGTTTTGATGTACCGATCCGCGAATTAAAGCTCTGTGCGGGTGCTGGCTTTATCTATGCGCTATGCGGCAACGTGATGACCATGCCGGGTCTTCCTGAAAAACCCGCCTTCATGTATTTAGACATTGATTCTAAAGGAAATATTATCGGCCTAACCTGATATTATTGTTCGAAATTAACCTTTCTGAGCACAAATCTTCGGGCTCAGAAAGGTTTTCTTCACGCTATTTGTTTTCTTTCTCTGTAATTTTTTGCGCTTTTCACCGTTCTTTACCAGTATCAATAAAAAATAAGTAAGGTCGGTTATGAAACGTTTTACTCCCTTTATATTCTCAATAGCACTTATTGTGCCTATTCTGTTTTCGCTATTTAGCCAAGCAGAAACTCAGCCTAAAACCATGCCCAGCATTGGTAATCAGCAAATCGCGACATTAGCTGGGGGCTGTTTTTGGTGTACAGAATCTGATCTTGAAAAACTCAACGGTGTCATTAGCGTTGTCTCTGGTTATGCGGGTGGCAGCCTTGAAAACCCTACCTATAAACAAGTCTCATCAGGAAAATCGGGCCACATTGAAGTGATTCAAGTGACCTTTGATCCGCAAGTCGTCAGCTACGAGAATGTATTGGATCATTTTTTCCGCCACATTGATCCGACGGATGATCAAGGCTCGTTTGTTGATAGAGGCCCACAGTATCGACCTGCCATTTTTTATCACAACAGTGAACAGAAGCAGACCGCGCAGCGTTTTATGCAAGAAATCGATGCGCTAGGGATCTTCAAAAAGCCGCTCAAAACAGAGCTGATTCAATATAGCCAATTTTGGCCTGCTGAAGAGTACCACCAAGACTTTTATAAAAAGAGCAAAGTACGTTACACCTACTACCGTCATGCTTCCGGACGTGACCAATATCTTGATACCATCTTCGGTAAAGATCGTAATGAGCATCCAAAAACCTTACGTCAATTGATCGAAGCGCAAAAAATGCAAAACAACGTTAAGGTATACACCAAACCTTCTAATGAAAAGATACGCGCCAAATTGACTGATTTGCAATATTACGTGACGCAAGAAGAAGGTACTGAACGCGCATTTAAGAATGAGTATTGGGATAACAAAGCCGATGGTATTTATGTCGATGTGGTCAGCGGAGAGCCATTATTCTCTTCTACCGACAAATACCGTTCTGGTACGGGCTGGCCCAGTTTTACTCGGCCAATTAATGAAGCGTATATTGCGACCAAAAGCGATTCTCGGCTTTTTTATACCAGAACCGAAGTGCGCAGCCGTTTTGCAGATTCTCACCTAGGCCATGTCTTTGAGGATGGACCAGCACCAACCGGCTTACGCTACTGCATGAACTCTGCCGCGATGCGATTTGTACCAAAAGAGGCGATGCAAGCTGAGGGCTATGGCGAGTACTTGGTGCTGTTTAAATAAGGCGTGCGTGGTAAAACGAAAAAGCCCTCGACTTCACTTGCGAGGGCTTTTTTAGTTGATCAACATTAATCGATGGACTCAACTGAGATTCGATTAATGTAAACCATGGAAAAATTCGGCGCGGGTGGCAGGGTTAGATTTAAAAATACCGCCTAATGCTGTGGTGGTCGTTTCACTGGTCGCATCCATAACACCACGTGACTTAACGCAGTAATGAGTAGCATCAATGGTGACCGCGACATCGTCTGAACCGAGTAAGGTTTGCAAAGCCACCAGAATCTGCTGTGTCATTCGCTCTTGAACTTGGGGGCGCTGAGCAAAAAAACGTACAATACGGTTAATCTTAGAAAGACCAATTATCTTGCCTCTTGGGATATACGCCACCGCGGCTTTACCATCGATAGTCACTAGATGATGCTCACAGGTGCTGGTCACGGTAATCTCTTTTACGCGCACCATTTCACTGACGTTCATCTTGTTTTCGATCACAGTAATTTTGGGGAAGTTTTGATAATCGAGGCCAGAAAACACTTCATCCACATACATTTTCGCAATTCGATGGGGCGTCTCTTCTAAACTGTCGTCGGTCAGGTCAAGACCGAGTAGTGTGAGGATCTCACGCATATGGTGTTCGATTTTTTCTTTCTTTTCTTCACGAGTAACCTCATTTGGACGCATAGGCGTTTCCAAACCTCGGCTCTCTAGCGCATCTTTGACCAACTTTGCTGATTCGCTAAGACCTAGCATTCCGATTCCTCTTACTTTTTACCCCTTTCGGATGGCAGACAAGGATACTCGGAATTTTGAATAATTACATCCATATTTTAAGGATGGTCATTATTGCCTGTAAGCAATGTATGATAAAGTCCTCGCAAAGAAAAAAGCTATAGGAACCGATCATGGGCTGTTGTGATTCACCGGGCTTAATGCCTATCGAACAAGCGTTAGAGACAATGCTAGCGAATATCAAACCCATCCAAACGACGCTGAAACTACCGCTAGCCGACGCGTTAGGCTATGTGTTGGCTGAAGAGTTACTCTCACCCATTTTTGTGCCGCCTTTCGATAACTCAGCGATGGATGGATACGCTATTCGATTAGCTGATCTGCAACAGTCAACCACCCTGCCGCTGGCTGGTAAATCTTTTGCCGGTCTTCCATTTGAAGGGCCGTGGCCAGCCAACAGTTGCGTGCGAATTATGACTGGCGCGAAAATTCCAGCTGGTTGCGACGCGGTGATCATGCAAGAGCAAACGACCGAAAACGAAAATGGTATCTGCTTTCTACAGCCGAATGCAAAGCCTCAGCAAAATATTCGCCCCACTGGTGATGACATCAAACAAGGCGATGTAGTGCTACATAAAGGGGTTCGCTTGACTTCGCGTGATATCCCAATGATTGCCACACTCGGCATCAGCCATGTGACCGTTTTTCGTAAACCTAAAGTGGCCTTTTTCTCAACTGGAGATGAGCTAAAACCACTCGGTGAACCTCTTGCTGAGGGGCAAATCTATGACAGTAATCGTTATGGCATTAAACCATTAATTGAGAATTTTGGTTGTGAAGCGATTGATCTTGGGATCATTTCTGATTGCCCTGCCACTTTAAAAGCTACCTTCGATAAAGCTCAACATTTGGCCGATGTGGTTATTACTTCTGGCGGCGTAAGTGTAGGCGAAGCTGACTATACCAAAGATATTTTGCAAGAACTCGGAGAAATCGGTTTTTGGAAACTGGCAATAAAACCGGGCAAACCGTTTGCATTTGGAACATTAGATCATGCTTGGTTCTGTGGCTTACCTGGCAACCCCGTCTCAGCCGTATTAACCCTATACGTCTTGGTGCAACCTATGCTGGCTAAATTGGCTGGACACACTCAGTGGAAAGCACCGGAGTCCATTCCAGCCATCACTAAAAATGCCTTTAAAAAATCACCGGGCCGTACTGACTACCAACGCGGTATTTACACAATTGAAAATGGCCAGTTTGTTGTTGAAACTACCGGAAACCAAAGTTCGGGGGCATTTCGTTCGATGAGTCTCGCCAACTGTTTTGTGGTGTTAGAACAAGATCGTGGCCGAGTGGAAGTGGGCGAAACCGTCAATATCCAACTTTTTAATCCCAGCTTGTATTAAGGATCACTATGGAGATCCTATCTGATCAAGAGCTACTGCGTTACAACCGACAAATCATTCTCAAACAGTTTGATTTTGAAGGACAAGAAGCACTTAAACAAAGCTCTATTTTAATTCTTGGCGCAGGAGGATTGGGCTGCGCTGCAAGCCAATACCTTGCCACGGCAGGTGTTGGTTCACTCACGCTCATCGATGATGATGTGGTTGAGCTCTCTAATTTACAGCGCCAAGTGCTGCATAGCGATGCCGATATTGGACGTAAAAAAGTGGACTCAGCGGCAGAGTCACTGCGTATGCTTAACCCGTATTTAACGGTAAATACCGTTGATCAACGCCTTGAAGATGCACAATTGAAAGCATTAATTGAACAGCATTCTTTAGTGCTGGATGCATCAGATAACCTTGATACTCGTAACCAATTGAATAAAATCTGCTTTCAAACTAAAACACCACTGGTATCTGGTGCCGCGATTCGTATGGAAGGGCAAGTCAGCGTGTTTATGTATCAGCACCCAGACGAGCCCTGTTACCAATGTTTAAGCGCTCTTTTTGGTAGTAACGTACTCACTTGCGTCGAAGCGGGCGTAATGGCCCCTGTCGTCGGGATTATTGGCGCGGTACAAGCGATGGAAGCGATCAAAGTGATCGCTCAATATGGGCAGGTAAAACAAGGCAAAATTTTGATGTTGGACGCTCTTTCAATGACGTGGAGAGAAATGAACTTAATCAAACTCGCTCACTGCCAGACTTGCCAGTAAATGAACGACAAAGACTCAATAATGTCTTTCTCGTTCGTCCACCGCATCAGCCCACACAATAGGAGAGTTAAACTCATGTCACCACTCGTCTCCCCCCAATGGCTAGCACAAAAGTTAGGCGACCCGCGCACCGTTATTCTTGATTGCAGTATTGAATTCCAAATTCCCAGTGAAACTGAGAAAGATACTCTGCATAACATTCCCGGCGCTCGCCGCTTTGATTATGATGGTGAATTTTGTGACCTACAATCGCCACTACCTCATATGATGCCTAGTGAAGATCGCTTTAACCAATTAGCACAATCGATCGGTTTAAACCACGATTCGATCGTCGTTGTCTATGACAATAGCGGGACGTTTGCATCACCGAGGGCATGGTGGATGCTCAAAGCGATGGGACATGCGTCGGTATACGTTCTTGATGGTGGATTAACCGAATGGAAACGCCAAGGTTTACCCGTTGTAAAAGAGTACACACATGCCTTTAAACACGGAAACTTCCATGGCACGCTCGATCCTCGCTATTTTGTGAACGCAGACTATGTGCTTGCACAAATAGAGAACCCAGAGAGCTTAACTGTTGATGCACGTTCACAAGCCCGTTTTTTGGGTCAAATGAAAGAACCAAGAGAAGGCGTGCGCAGCGGCCATATTCCTCACTCTATTTGCTTACCTTTTACAGAGTTGATGAATGGGCATAAGCTTAAATCACCGCAAGATCTACAACCTATTATGCAAGCGACGCTGGCTGCTGGAAAAGAGCAATACATTTTCAGTTGTGGCTCAGGCGTAACCGCCTGTATTGTGCTGCTGGCTGCGCAAATTTGCGGCTACGAAAAACTGTGCGTTTACGATGGTTCGTGGACAGAATGGGGGCAACGCACTGAGCTGCCTATTGAGCTTTAGTCTCTGAATCAAATCCCCATCATTGTGGGGATTTGATCATGTTTTACAAAGCGTGCTATTTCAACTCATCAGCCATTGCTTTGATCAATTCATTTGAAGGATCACCTGAAAGTTCCCATGTAAAAATTCCCCCTAGCTTCGCTGATTTTGCCCATTTGGCTTTGGCGCGCACTGAACGTTCATCTTCATACGAGATAAATACTTTCTTTTCTGCATTCCATAAATATGGTGCTTGCGATTCTTGATCGTAACCATATTGATACCCTTGTGCCGCGCGATAATTTTTCATCAAATCCCAGAACATGAAATAGCCATTTTCACCGGTCCCAAACGGCGCTCCCTGCTCAGACACAAGATCAGCCGTAGGCAAACCACCCTCATAATCTTGAGTGCCTTGCCAACCACGTCCATAAAACGCCGCGCCGATAACCAATTTCTCGCTTGGTATACCCAATTCGATCATTTGATTGATAAACACATCGGCTCCCATTCCCCACCAACTGCGATCCGTCGCATGTAAATTGGTTAAATGGCCCGTTTGCGTTCCCCAACCACCCAGAAAATCATAAGTCATCGCAAACATATTGGTTAAATAAGGGGATACGGCGGGCCAATCTATCTGAGCCGCTTTCGCTCCAACACCAACAGCAGTAGAAAGTTCATAGTGGCGAGCCGTCTTTTTACTCAACGCATCCAAATCAGCACGTAATGTTTTCATCAGCTCGGTATAGGCCTGTTTTTCTGCTTCTTTTTGTTCATCGGTTAATTTCGTATCAGGATTCCAAGGCGAAGTAGTTAAACCGCCACCACCCGGATATTCCCAATCGATATCGATGCCGTCAAAGAAGGCGTACTGTTCTATAAGTTCAACCGCTGTTTTGGAAAAATGCTTGATCGTAGCAGGATCTTTTATCATTGCGTGGAACGGTTCAGACATTGTCCAGCCGCCAAATGAAGGCAGAATCTTAAGCGTCGGATAGTCTTTCTTCATTTGTGCAAGTTGAGCGAAGTGACCTTTGTAAGGAACTGGTACATCGACTGCGCCAAACTCTTTTTCTAGTGCGGATTTAGTATCAACAACAATCGCACTAAATGGTGCTTTTCCTTCACATTGCTTAGCGATTTGCTTTTGTACGGTTTCACTGGCTCCAGAATGGGGGCCACACATACTCAAAAAGGCGTAAATAACATGAGTCAAGTTCTCTGCTGGAATATCTTTAACTGTGTAGGGGTTTTGCTCATTTTCATATTGCCAATCAGCAAAGTAGCCCGCCACGACGGGTTTGGTTGTCTCTGCAGCGGCGTTAAATGACGCAACAACGAGAAGGGCGA
>NZ_CAWNHY010000304.1:0-14066 GCF_963874335.1 Vibrio sp. V10_P2A27P122
TAAGTAAGCAGCACTGCATACAATCACTGCAAGGTAAAAAAGGAGAAAACGATGGATAAGCGACACAAAACTGTGATTATTGCTGGCGCTTCCGGTCTCGTTGGGCAGCATGCTTTAGCCATCATGCTAGAAGAGCAAGCCGTCTCTCAAATCTATTCTTTAGTCAGAAAAAGCACCGAAATCCAACACCCAAAGTTGCAAGAAATCATTCATCCGCAGTTGCAAATCACGCACTGGGATGAAAGTTTTGTCCCTCCCCAGCTTGGTCTCATCGCACTAGGGACTACCCGTAAGCAAGCGGGTTCAAAGCAGGGGCTGGAGAAAGTAGACTATGAGTTGGTTTGTCAAGTTGCTCAAACAATGAAGACATTGGGTGTCAAGCGCATTGCCATCGTTTCGAGCTTAGGTGCCAAAGCTCGCTCTCGATCTCATTACTTACAATGCAAAGGGAGAATGGAAGAAACCATTCGCCGAATGGGTTTTGAACAAGTGACCTTCGTCAGGCCTGGGCCTCTAACTGGCATTCGGAAAAACAAGCGAACGGATGAAAAATGGGTACGAGTGATTCTGACTCTATTGCACCCTCTGCTACTAGGGCGCTTACGCAATTTTATCCCCATTTCCGCGCAAGATGTTGCAAGCGCTATGCTCTATTGCCTCTTTCAGATACAACCACACGCCATAGATATTTTGCACTCTAGCGACATGCTTGCCTTGCTCAAGAAGTATCAATGACTTGCTTAAATAACTCACCGATCGGTTCATTTACCAGCACAATAGAAAGATTGATAACCATTTGTTCTAAATCATGCTGATTTTGTCTTTGGATTAACCTACGTTAAAAGATATTGTTGCGTTTCATCGCTTTTATTCCCCTTTTACCTAGCATTATCGACTACATCGCTCATCGGCGATCAACGTAATCATGGGTACACAACTTTTAAGGTGTCGCATCATGTCAGTTGCAGCCATTGCCGCACTCGCAGTATTTATTGGCATTCTGTTTTTTCTCTTCGGACAGCAGAAAAAATCTCACACTCTTTCACGCTTAGTGCTACTTGGGTTGATCCTAGGCAGCGCATTTGGCCTTGCTCTACAAGTGGTTCTTGGTGAAGGACATGTGGCCATCAAGGAAACATTAGGCTGGGTCAACGTCGTCGGTAACGGCTATGTTGGTTTGCTAAAAATGGTGATTATGCCTTTGGTGCTGGTGTCGATGATCGCTGCGGTTGTGAAGCTCGATAAAGGTGGCTCGCTGGGTAAAATCTCTGGCCTGACCATTTCTATCTTACTGCTGACGACCGCTGTCTCGGCATTGATCGGTATTTTTGTCACCCAAGCTTTTGGTTTAACAGCAGACGGCCTCGTTGAAGGCAGCCGTGAAACGGCGCGTATTGCTGTACTAGAAAGCCGCGCCGCTACTGTGAGTGATTTAACTATTCCTCAAATGCTATTAAGCTTTATTCCGACCAATCCTTTTGCCGACTTAACCGGTGCTCGCTCAACCTCGATCATCGCTGTGGTTATTTTTGGCGTACTAACGGGTATTGCGGCGCGTAAAGTAATGTCAGAGAAAGCCGAGCTAGAAACGCCAATCCGCACCTTTGTCGAAGCGATACAGTCGATTGTGATGCGCCTCGTGAAAATGGTGATGGCACTAACCCCTTACGGTATTGCGGCGTTGATGGCGAAAGTTGTCGCTACATCAAGTGCGGGCGATATTCTGAGTTTGCTCGGTTTTATTGTCGCCTCTTATGTCGCCATTGCATTGATGTTTGTGGTGCACGGTATCTTGGTTTCTTTTGTAGGCGTTAGCCCTAAAGAGTATTTTCAGAAAATTTGGCCAGTGTTGACCTTCGCGTTTACCTCACGTAGCTCAGCGGCAACCATTCCTCTGAATGTAGAAGCGCAAATCACTAAGCTGAACGTACCACCAGCAATTGCCAACCTATCGGCTTCATTCGGTGCCACTATTGGTCAAAACGGCTGCGCTGGTATTTACCCAGCCATGCTCGCTGTGATGGTTGCTCCTACCGTCGGTATTAATCCAATGGACGTGCACTTTATTTTGTCGCTAGTGGCTATTATCGCAATCAGCTCATTTGGTATTGCCGGCGTCGGTGGCGGTGCCACTTTTGCAGCCTTAATCGTGCTACCAGCGATGGGCCTACCAGTGACGATTGCAGCACTGCTTATCTCCATTGAACCGTTGATTGATATGGCCCGCACCGCGTTGAACGTTTCAGGCTCAATGACGGCAGGTACCATTACCAGCCGCTTACTGAACGGTAAACAGGTACAAGTTCAAGAACAGCAAGCCTAGAAAGTATCGAACGTTCTCGTTTTTCTCCAAGCCGGTGCCAATGCGCCGGCTTTTTCATTTCAAATCCTCATCAGAGCATGCTTCGCACATTGCTATGTCACACAGGCAATGGTCTAATAAACCTTAAATTTCAGCGACTGGATACTATCGAATGCGACAAGAGCACCCGCCTACTTTCTTTTTCCTCGACTATGAGACGTGGGGAGTCAACCCTGCGAAAGATCGTCCGAGCCAATTTGCGGGCGTTCGCACCGATATGGATTTTAATATTATTGGCGAACCACTGGTCATCTATTGCCAACCACCAGCGGACTATCTGCCTTCTCCAGAAGCGGCGCTTATTACGGGTATCACTCCACAAAAAGCGGTGGCCCAAGGCTTACCAGAGCCTGAATTTATCGCCAAAATTCATCAACAACTCGCCACACCCAACACCACCAGTCTTGGTTACAACAGTATTCGTTTTGATGATGAAGTAACGCGTTACACTTGCTATCGTAATTTCATTGATCCGTATGCTTGGAGCTGGCAAAACGGCAATTCACGCTGGGATTTACTTGATGTGATGCGCGCCTGCCATGCGCTACGCCCAGAAGGCATCAACTGGCCCGAAAATGACGAAGGCTTTACCAGTTTTAAGCTGGAGCATCTCTCAATTGCCAATGGCATCGAACACGCGAATGCCCACGATGCTATGGCCGATGTTATCGCCACCATTGAGCTGGCCAAAAAAGTAAAAGCCGCCCAACCCAAGTTATTTGATTACTTTTTTAACATGCGCCATAAACGCAAACTCAATGATCTGATTGATATCGTCAACATGACACCTTTAATGCACGTATCAGGTATGTTAGGCCGAGAATGCCAATACACCAGTTGGATCGTGCCGATTGCTTGGCATCCCACCAATCAAAATGCGGTTATTGTGGTGGACCTTGCCAAAAACCCTCAACCCCTGATCGATTTAAGCAGCGAAGAACTGCATCAACGTCTATATACCAAACGCGAAGAGTTAGCAGAAGGTGAATTGCCAGTGCCCATCAAATTAGTGCATCTCAATAAATGCCCTATCCTTGCGCCGGCCAAAACATTAACGGCCGAAAATGCAGACCATATCGGGGTCGATAGAAACCTATGCCTTGAACACTTAGCGCTCATCAAGCAGTACCCAGAGATTAGAGAAAAGCTGATTGGCCTCTACACAATTGAGCGAGAATATAAGCACAGTGACGATGTCGATACTCAACTCTACGACGGTTTCTTCTCTCCAGCCGACAAAGCGGCGATGGAGATCATTCGCCAAGCTGACCCAGTCAATCTCGCCGCATTAGACATTAGTTTTAGCGATAAGCGCATCGAACCCTTGCTGTTTCGCTACCGCGCTCGCCATTACCCATTGACATTAAGTGACGAAGAGCAAAGACGTTGGGCAACTCACTGTCGTGATTATTTCGAAAGCCACCTTGAAGAGTACATGCTCAATTTAGAGAACTTAGTTCACACCCACAGCAGTGACGAAAAGAAAATGGCTATTTTAAAATCCGTTTACCGTTATGTGGAAGACATCGCGAGTTAATGTACGAGGTTTTCGCGCTGTCAGGTTTCAAACCAACACGCTGCGATTCCATTTCCGAAAATAGTTTAGGCACAACAAGGCACCGACTTTTATTGTGAATACCATTGCAAAATATTTGGTCTCTATGGGGCTGATTTTCCTTTGCCTGATGGCAGGTATCAATCTTCAACATTGGCTTGGCATCACCATTCCGGGCAGTATTATCGGAATGCTAATTCTGTTTAGTTTATTGGCAAGTGGGCTCGTGCCTGTCGAATGGGTAAAACCCAGTGCCAGTCTTTTTATCCGTTATATGGTCATTTTATTTGTCCCTATCAGTGTCGGATTAATCGAGCATTTTGATTTATTGATGAGTAACGCCATCCCGATTCTTGCCAGCGCGGTGGGCGGTACGCTGATCGTATTAGTTTGTCTGGGTTTAGGGTTGGATCGTTTTTTGAAGAAGGGGAATAAGTGATGTGGTTATTGCTCACGATTGCGGTCTTTTTCCTGACACGTTGGATCAGTAAAAAATGCAAAACGGCCATAATGAATCCGTTACTGCTCAGCCTTGTGATCATCATTCCTATCTTGCTATTTTTTGACATCCCTTATGCCAGTTACTATGCTGATAACCAGTGGCTGAGCTTTCTGTTGCAACCGGCCGTGGTGGCGCTGGCTTATCCTCTCTATGAACAACTGCCTCAGATCCGCTCAAATTGGCGCATCATTGCCCTCGCCTGCGGGGTGGGCAGTGCTATGTCAATGCTCACTGCCAGCTTAATTGCTGTTTATCTTCAAACGGATATACATTTAATCGCCAGCCTACTGGGTAAATCAGTTACCACACCGATTGCGATGGAAGTTTCCAGTAACCTCGGTGGGGAGCCAGCCATTGCCGCCGTTTTAGTGGTCATTGTAGGGCTGTTTGGCGCGATTCTCGCCTACCCTATCTATAACCTTCTCAACATCACGCATCCAATTGCTAAAGGCTTAACCATGGGCACCGTATCTCATGCGCTGGGCACAGCAACCTGCGCTGAAAAAGATCCACGTGACGCAGCATTTAGTTCACTTGCATTAGTCGTGTGCGGCGTAATCACATCGATACTTGCTCCAAGTTTTTTTGCTTTTTCAATGTGGTTGTCCACGCTATAGAGTGCCAACAGAAATCAAAGATACGTCTACTCATGGATTTTGATTGTAGACGTGTCTCACTCTAAGGCTGACTGTAATCGATTTCATGTGTGACCTCACTCTAAATGTGAAAACCAAAATTACGTTACATTACATTACGTGATTTAAATCTCAGTAAAATTTCATTCTTCGCCTAGAATATTCCTCAATACATAGATAAGGACTCATTATGAAAAGCCGTATTGAACAGGCGCTAGCTGATACGCCAAAAACCGTTGCAGAATTTTTGTCGCCCATTCTGCTGTGCGATGATTTTGACGCAACCCTATCACCAGAACAGTTCAACCAACTGCTTTCTCTTTCTGGCTTAGACGATGCGGAATTGCGCGTTGCACTGCTGCCTTTTGCGGCCGCCTATGCTTATGTACCGCTTTCAAACTTTTACGTGGGAGCCATCGTCAGAGGTTTATCGGGCCGTTTGTACTTTGGCGCGAATATGGAGTTTTCCGGTGCACAATTAGGCCAAACCGTACACGCCGAGCAATGTGCCATCAGCCATGCGTGGATGAAAGGTGAACAAGGCGTTGCTGACATTACCATCAACTTCAGCCCTTGTGGGCACTGCCGTCAGTTTATGAATGAGCTTACGACCGCAGACTCGCTTGCCATTCAGCTACCACAGCGTGATGAGAAGTCACTGCAAGAGTACCTACCTGAATCATTTGGTCCTGCCGATTTAGGTGTTGATTCTGGTCTAATGGCAGACGCTAACCACGGCAAAACAACTACCGAAGATGACCCACTCATTGGCTTAGCTCTTAATGGCCTAAACCGCAGTTACGCACCCTATACCAACAATCTCAGTGGTGTTGCCCTGCAAGTTGAGAATGGTAAAACCTACGTCGGTGCGTATGCTGAAAATGCCGCATTCAACCCAAGCTTACCACCATTGCAAGTTGCTCTTGTTCAGTTAATGATGGATGGCCAACGCTTTGATAATATTGTCGCAGCCGCATTAGTTGAGATGTCTGATGGCAGTATTAGCCATTTAGCCGATACTCAAGCCACCTTGGAAGTAATTAACCCAGACATTCCTCTTTCCTATCTTGTGGTTTAGGCGCTCTAGTGAAAAATCCCCAACGCATGGGGATTTTTGCCTTTTGATGGTGCAGGTTTTACCGCATATCCTTTCCGCCCAACAAATTATCAAACACCTCTTGTTTACTCATCGGCTTGTAAAAATAGAAGCCTTGGATCTCATCAATATTCCAGACTTTAAGTTTGCGCAGTTGCGAAGCAGTTTCAACCCCTTCAGCCACGGTAGTTAAGCCTAGCTCTTGCGACATATTGATAATACTGCGCACCAAGGTTTTGGCTTTGTCATTGGATTCCAATGTGGAAATATAAGACTGGTCTAACTTCACTATATCTAATGGAAAATCACACAATGTACTAAACGAGGAATACCCCGTACCAAAATCATCAAGCGCCAACTGTATACCGAGTTTTTTTATCGCATCCATGCGTTTGATCGTCTCTTCTTCAGCCCCCAACAACATACTTTCCGTCAATTCGAGCACTAATTGTCCCGGTTCAATTTGATATTTTTCAATCAATACTGATAAGTACCCGACCAATTTTTTACTGTAGAAATGCGGGCTAGAAAGATTGACGTGAATACTTAGCCGTTTACCCAACGAAAATTGCGACCGCGTTTGCAGTTCGTTAATAAATTGGCAGGCTTGGCCTAGTATCTGCTCTCCCAATTCAATGATCACTTTACGTTGCTCAGCCAAAGGGATAAATACGGCTGGCGAAACCATACCAAGTTGAGGGTGCTTCCAGCGAGCTAGAGCTTCAAAGCCAATGATTTCGGCACTGTCTGCACGAACAATCGGCTGATAGTAAGCAATAATATGGCCATCTTTCACAGCTGAGATGAGATCTCGATTGATCGCTAACGACTTCTGGGCATGAACAAACAATTCTTGTGTCACTGAAACAACCAGGCTGGCTCCAGCTTTCTCTGTTTGTTGAATGGCATAAAAACCACTTTGAACCAAAGTTTCAAAAGAATCGATCGGCAATTGTGAATCAATCACAGCGCCTTCCACACTCAAATCGAGTTCCAAGCCGCCAATATCAGTCTTCCTCTTGTAACTATCGATAAGCTTAGTGCCTCTGTGAATCAAAAAAGAGGTTGCCCCGTTACCCAACTCACACACCATAAATTCATATTCACTAATTCGTCCCATTATGGACGTATTGAAACGGTTTCTAAGCGTAGCCGAAAAATGTTTAACGGCTATATCGTAAGCACTGTGTCCGTACACTTCTGAAATTTCTTTTAGTCTTTTAACCCGTAGGTAGAGCACGGAAAACCCACCACATTCAGTCGGATTGTCAATCAAAGGCTGCACTTGGCTCATCATCGTTGGACGATTAAGTAAACCTGAAACTGGGTCACAATGGGTAAGGTCGTAAATAAGTTGTTCTTGCTGCTTTTGCTCGCTGATATCAGTAATCGATAGCATGATAGAGCGATGCCCACGTTGTTCTATCAATGTAGCTTCGATAAGACACTCTAAACGCTGCTGACCCTTTGTAACAACATGTCCCTCAAATTCACGCATCCCTTGTTCTATATTTTGGTAGAGTAATTCACTGCTGCACACCACATCATTTTGTATAATACAAAACTCATCTAAAACCTTTCCAACCAACTCATCTCTAGAATAAGAAAGCATATCCAACAAGGCTTGGTTCACATCGACAATGAAGCGATCAACCACCAGCAACATTCCGAGATTTTGGCTTTGATAGAGTGCATCAAATTTCTGTAACGTCTCTTTAAGCCTATCTTCCGCCAAGGAGGATGAGGCAGCAAGTGAACGGACAAGTTCTGTAATTCGTTCAAACTCATCTTGTTTATCATTCGATTGTGAAGAGAATGCACTCTCTTCAATCAGCTGATTGATCCCACGCTCAAAATTCTCAAACCGTTTGGCTACCTTGCTGCGAAACAGAGCAAAAGTAGCCACGGCGACAAAGCCGGCCGCAATGATGATCGTCAAAATCAAATAATAAAAAGTTTCGTTCCCTTTTTGATAGTAAAGCCGCTGAGCACAGGTTTTTAGATAGCCAATAGGTTGCCCTGTCATATCACTAAGTAAGGTGTAATGCGTGATATTATTTTGATCTCTTTCAATACCCTCTTGATTATGACTAACAGGTAAAATCACAGGAGAATCGGTAACTACAATGTCATTTTTAGCGGTTAGTAGGTTCTGATACTGAGAAGGGAAACGGCGGGTTAAGTGCTGTCCCCATAGCATCCACCCCACAACATCAGCCGTACCTTCACTGTTACGCACCGGAGTTAGGCTCACCACCCACACACTATTTTCCACACGGATGAGGCCAGAGCGGCTAGTTTTATCCTCATCAAGTGTGTGATGCATCTGAATTAAATGGTCGCTCACACCTTGTGAGCGTATCAACTGTTCCACTAACGAACAGTTTGTGCCTGGTTCAATATCCCGACATAAGTATTCAACCAATTGCGAGGATTCGGTGATGAAAGCCAAAACGTCTAAACCTAAAGTATCGAGGGAATCAGGATACAAGTTGCGCTCAGCAAATTGAGTGTCGCCATTCAACAGCAACTGATAAGTTTCATCCCAATAAGCCCAATCATAAGAACGCTTTTCTTGCTGTGCTAAAAGATCTTGAATTACCGACTGAGCTTGATTGCTATCTCGATGAATCTCAATTGATTCAAGTTCATTCAAACTATATAAAAAAAAGTGGCGAGTAATAAATAAGCTGCTAAGAATGATCCCAACCAACCCGACAGAAAACAACAGAGCAGTTTTCGTGTGTAGAGTAATAAAACGCAAACGTAAGAAAGTTTTCATAGCCATAGGTGTCTTTTTCTTAGTCAATCTCACATAAACTTTAGACTGAAATTACTTCATATTCTTAACGCAGTTTCTCGAATGCTGTTTACTGCACATTAATTGCTATTTCAGCCTTAATTTTGTACAGATATGAGTTCGTTTACTGCGTATTACACAAACCACTCTATCGGCAGCACGAACAGGAAATCACTCATCTCTCACCACAAAGGCAAACGTTTGCTTTTATTCTTAATTTTAGTATGATTTTGGCTGTTTTCGCTATTACCTATTGCTTGAATGTAAGGATTCACTATGTTTGGTACTGCTACACGTGAAAATGCCACCCGCGTTTTACTGCTTGGTTCCGGAGAATTGGGCAAAGAGGTGGCAATTGAATGCCAACGCCTTGGTTTAGAAGTGATTGCCTGTGATCGCTACGCCAACGCTCCAGCAATGCAGGTGGCGCATCGTAGCCACGTATTGGATATGCTCGATGGCGATGCGCTACAAGCCATTATCGAACTCGAAAAACCAGACTACGTGGTGCCAGAAATTGAAGCAATTGCCACTCATAAGCTGGTTGAACTGGAAGCGCAAGGCTTAAACGTTGTCCCCACTGCAACGGCCACTCAATTGACGATGAACCGTGAAGGCATTCGCCGTTTAGCCGCAGAAACTCTTGCCTTACCTACCTCTCCTTATCAGTTTGCTGATGACTATAATGATTTTGTACTGGCGATTGAGCATGTCGGTATGCCTTGCGTAGTTAAGCCTGTGATGAGTTCATCAGGTAAAGGCCAAAGTGTGATTAAGACGCAAGAGGATATTAGCCGCGCTTGGGCATACGCTCAAGAAGGTGGCCGCAGTGGAGCTGGGAGAGTGATCGTCGAAGGCTTTATCGATTTCGACTACGAAATTACTCTCTTGACGATTCGAGCAGTGGATGGTGTCCATTTCTGCGCTCCCATTGGCCATCGACAAGAGGAAGGGGATTATCGCGAATCATGGCAACCACAAGTGATGTCGGCTAACGCAATTAAAGCCGCTGAATATGTAGCAGAACAAGTGGTTAATGCACTCGGTGGTTACGGCTTATTTGGGGTTGAACTGTTTGTAAAAGGCGATAATGTTATCTTCAATGAAGTATCCCCTCGCCCACATGATACGGGAATGGTCACCCTTATTTCGCAAGAGCTGTCTGAATTTGCGCTACACGTGCGCGCGTTCACGGGTATGCCAATCAACAGTATTACCCAATATGGGCCATCGGCATCTGCGGTTATTTTAGGTCAAGGCACCTCCACTAACCTTAGATTTGATGGAATAAATGAAGCACTGTCTATCCCACACACTCAACTTCGTCTGTTTGGTAAACCAGACATTGATGGACGCCGTCGGCTTGGGGTTGCTCTGGCGAAAGATAAAGAACTCAAACAGGCTTTGCACAACGCAATTCAATGTGCCAAAAGCGTGAAAGTGATTCTGTAAAAACGCAAAGCGAGCCACTAGGCTCGCTTTCATTTTCTTCACCAACAATACTCGCTGCAGAGCCTTACTCTTTAATCAGTTCACTGACTGTACCAACCACACTGTCCGCGGCTTTTCTCATTTCATCAATCAGCTTTTGCGTCTCTTCTAGTTTGCTGTTACATGCCGTGACTTGGCCTTGAATTGCCCCCATCATAGAGGTAGAACTGTTGGTCAGTTCGCTATTGAGCTTAACAATATTACCAATTTCATCGGTCGCTTTGGTGGTATTGGAGGCTAATGAGCGCACCTCATCAGCAACCACCGCAAAACCCCGGCCATACTCCCCGGCACGCGCAGCCTCGATAGCGGCATTGAGCGCCAGCAAATTAGTCTGTTCTGCTATGCCTGTAATGGTGGTTACAATTTTGGTGATTTGCTGCGACTGGTTGGCCAGTTGCGTCATCGATGTATTCGCCTTAGTGATCGCGTTATCAATCTCTTTAGCAATGGAGGCGGCTTCGGCTAGCGTTCCCGTCCCAAGTTGAGCAATATGTACCGTTTCTTGTGAGGTGTGATGCGCCACTTCTGCTGCATCTTTAATCGCCCGAGCTTGCAGTACTCGTTGCGTGACATCAGTTGCAAACTTAGTCACACCAATCACTTTATGCTTTTCGTTAAAGATGGGGTTATAAGTCGCTTCTAACCAAATTTCATCACCATGTTTTGTAAAACGTTTAAATAATCCCGTTTTAAAATGGCCGCTAGCAAGCGACGCCCAAAAATTCGGGTTCTTTCTATAAAACTCATCGTCACAGAATAGGCGATGTGGTTTACCAACGATTTCTTGTAATTTGTACCCAACACAGGACAGAAAGTTTGGATTCGCCTCCACAACCGTCCCATCGGGAGTGAAAGAAATCACAGCCATTGACTTATCGACAGCTTCAAATACAGCCACTTGTCTATCCAATTTCTCTTTTGCAGCAGTGACATCACTGGCAATCTTCACCACCTTAACCACTTTTCCTTGCTCATCTTTTACTGGGATGTACGTGGCTTCAATCCAGACTTTATTATGGCTTTTAGTTAAACGGCAAAACGTCCCCGCATGAGGTTTACCTTGCGCTAAATTTTGCCAAAGTTGACTATATTGAGGCGCATTAACAAATTCACTTTCACAGAACATTCGATGATGCTGGCCCACCACTTCCGATAATGAATAACCCAACACTTGTAAGAATGAGGAGCTGGCAGTCAGAATATGTCCTTGTGGATCAAACTCAATATAAGCCATCGTGCGTTTTATTGAATCAACCACCAGTTCATCACTGCTCTTTTTAGACTGTTGATTGCTGTTTGGCTTCCGACTAAACAAACCCATAGTTTTTCCTTAGTATTAGAGCGGCTGATATAGACGTAATGGCTTGCTCTCATCAAACGCCTAAAACCTACCTATTTATTGTTGTATAAGATGTATAAATAAACGATTTAAGCATAGTCTGTTACTTCTCAATTAACCACACGACTTCAGCAAAACGGCTTAATCCTCGTTGACTGATCTTAGGGTGATTTTCATCAGCATCGTCACGAAACAGACACGTCACTTTGCAGTCAGTGAATAACGACTCAACTTCATTTTTGGCGACACAGAATGGAGGGCCCGTCATTTCACTTTGAACGTAATCCAGCGTCACAAGCAATATCCTTCCGCCCTCTTTTAACAGTGAAAGCAAGCGAGTAACGTACTCCTCTCGCATTTCAGGGGGCAGTGCAACTAACGCCGCTCGGTCGTAGATAAGCTCAACCGCTTTTAGCGGCGCAATAAAGACATCTCCGGTATAAATCATCAGTTCATCAAACTGATACAGTTCATGCGCTCCATTTAAGCGAGTGACCGTTGGCGTATAAAAATGCTCGGCAAAAAAGGAACGAACGGCAATTTCACTCAGCTCTACACCCTGAACCTGTTCATGCTGGGAAGCGAGCCATATCAAATCTTCACTTTTTCCGCACAATGGTACAAATACACTTTCATTTCGTTGAGGTGAGAGTTGAGGCCAATATTCGGTCAACAATGGGTTCACATCTTCTAAGTGAAATCCTATTTGGTTGGAGGCCCATTTCTTGTGCCAAAACTCGGGATCTTTCATTATCTTCGTGCTCTACGATTAAAATCTACAGCCAGACAAAGTACATGCTACTGACTAATAAGTGAATCCCCAACAGGTTAAACAAACAGCACAAAGACAGATAAAGATGTTCATATTTGGTTCATCCTCATTAGATACACTTGGTAACACATCAAATTGAACAGATAGCCTAGCGAGGCGTCTGAAGATAAGACCTGTGATAAAGCGCAAAATTATGGATTAATTGTTCCACGAGCTATTGAGTTGACTTTGTTTAGCCCAAGATCTCATAGCAAGCGACTCTGGTTATCACGTGTTTAGGTCTATTTTGGTTTCACCTTTTACCTAGACTAAGTTAAGGAGAATGAATGAGCCTATTTTTACGTACTACGGCACTGATGCTTTTAGTACTAAGCAGAGCCCCTGCCTTTGCAGCCGTTCCGTTCAATTCAGAAAGTGATGCCAAAGTTGGTGAATCGAAAAATCAACTCTCATCTAAACTGTTCAAGCATAGTTTAAGCGGTTTATATGGCATCCAGTCCACCAACAACCAGCCTTTGCAACCCTATAACGATTTTGAAATTCTCTACAGTAAAGCTCATCAAGCTCAACGTGAACTTGAAACATTGTGCAGAAGTACTGCTTTACTGACATCAACAGAGGCTCACTTTTCTGGCGTGAAATCACGTGACCGAGCATTAAGTAAAATAGAACATGAATTAGGTGGGCAAGCTGATAGGATCACAGATTTAGCCAGAACAACCCTTGTGGCAAATGATGTACCAAGCTTAGTCGAGGCTTATGAAGTATTAAGCCGAGAGGCCAGCATCGTAAAAGTAAAGAACCGCTTTAAATCGCCTGCGGCATCGGGATATCGTGATTTAAACTTACTGGTTCAACTTCCTAAAACCAATGTCATTGCAGAAGTACAATTGCACCTTAAAGCCATTGCCGATGTGAAAAATGGCCCCGAGCATCGTTTCTATGAACAGATTCAGAAGTTTGAACGTGTCGCCGCATTAGAGAAGCGAGCGTTACATGATATTGAAAAGGCGCAAATTAACCAGTTTCGTCGCCAATCTATCGAGCTCTACCAAAACGCCTGGCAGCCGTATATCACCACTCATATTCAAGCAGCCTAATACGTTCAGAACCCTTAACTCACCATAAACAGAAAAAAAAAGACCACGCATAGCGTGGTCTATTGCTCGGTCTATTTTTCGACATTAATGTTCTCGACTCGGGCTTTTAATTTCTGCCCTGGGCGGAACGTTACGACACGTCGAGCGGAGATAGGAATATCCTCACCTGTTTTTGGGTTTCGACCCGGACGCTCGTTTTTGTCTCGTAGATCAAAATTACCAAAACCAGATAGTTTTACCTGTTCGCCACTTTCAAGCGCCTTGCGAATCTCTTCGAAAAACACTTCAACCGTTTCCTTGGCATCCCGTTTACTGTATCCAAGCTTTTCAAACAGGTTTTCAGCCAATTCGGCCTTTGTGAGCGCCATAAAACTTCCCTCAAAGCTATGTTAAACCTTGCTGCTTCTAAGC
>NZ_CAWNHY010000305.1:0-13986 GCF_963874335.1 Vibrio sp. V10_P2A27P122
ACATAGATTTATTCACTTTCTTTGTTTAATTTTGCGCACAATATTGACTTTTCGCTATAAATTTTTAGCATGTAGCTTTTCCCCTAAAGAGATATCTTCATGTCTGAAGTAAAGCAAACCGAACAACCTGTAGTGGACTTAGACGCCATCTCGCCAGAATTGCGCCAAGTAATTGAATTTGATCAAGTGCCACAAGAGATGTACTACATGGTCGTGTCTATACATGAAGTCTCTGAAGAAGCGGTACGCGAGTCTTGGAACTCTCTACCAGCCAGTGCGCAAAATGTGTTGGATAATTTTGAACAGTTTCATGCGTTGATCTCTGTCAGCCAAGCCTTTGCTGGTGTCAATGTCATGGAGGAGTTCCCAACATTGAATTTACCGAAAGAGATGACAGACCAAGATAAAGAAGAGTACCGAGCAGAGCTTCTTGATCAAGTGCTGCATAACTGTGTGAAAGATATGGTTAAACAGATCAAAAAAGCACGCCGCGACCCGATTCTAAAACGCGACTTTAAAGACGTGTTTGCAAAATAAAACGCACACCATTGAGCATAAAGCCGTCAATTTTATATGACGGCTTTTTCTATTGAACCTGAACTCGAGATAAGAGAGGCTTAGGTTATTGAATCAATACATTAATAATGAAAACATTAATGCGTTAAGACGATATCACGCTGCGACACGCTCACCCCTTTAATTTGCACATACAGCGAATCACCAACATCCAGTTGCAGCTCATCAGCCGCCCATTTGGTTACCGTAGCCCACAGGTAACACCCTTCGCCTAACTTGAGTTTTATCCCCACACTCTGTTTATCAGTACCTTGAGGCTGCTTTTCAAGCTGGCAAATCTGCGCAGGCAGAATATTACGAATTGACGTCCGGTTTGGCTTATCAAGCGCCACCGAAACATCATTCGCACGGATCTGTAATCGCAGTGCAGAGCCTACCTCGCCTTCCACATATTGCACCCAAAGTTTGACATCATCTGCAAGCGAGACCTGTGTGAGCGCATAATCTTTGTTGTGCTGGCAGATGTGGGCAGAAAACAGACTACTTTGGTCGGCAAATGATTGCCAAGGTCGCATATAATTTGAAGACCACACTTGCTCTAGCTCACCGTTTATCAGCACAGCGCCCTGCTCTAACACAACTAAATGATTAGCCAGACGCAAAATTTCATTCATGCTGTGCGTCACATAGAGAATTGGAATATGTACGCTATGAGCCAGCTCTTCCAAAAAAGGCATCACTTCACGTTTGCGCGGCATATCGAGCGATGCCAACGGCTCATCCATCAATAAAATATCTGGCTTGGATAGTAAGGCTCGGCCAATCGCTACTCGCTGTTTCTCCCCACCCGATAAATCATGCGGATAACGTGTAAGTAATGGCGCTAAGGCCAATAATTTTACGATGGCGGCGAAGTGGTCGGCATCCTTTTTTTTGACACCATAGTTTAAATTGCCATGAACGGTGTAATGTGGAAACAATCGAGCATCTTGAAAAACGTAACCAACATTGCGCTTTTCAACAGGCAAGTTGATTTTTTTTCGTTGACTAAATAGGATGCGGCCATTGATCTCGATTTCACCAAGTTCAGGCTTCACCAATCCACTAATAATATTGATGAAGGAGGTTTTACCCGCCCCTGAACGCCCGAAAACAGCACAAATACCACGGCTTGGTAAAACCAAATCCGCATTAAGCTTGATATCACCTAACTGTTTTTCAAATTGAATCTTTAACCCACTCATCATTGAGTCCCTAAGCGCCGAGTCATTCGGCGGCTAATCACTTCAGAAATGAATAACGAAGCCAAGGCAATCGCGATCGAGATAATACACAAACGCATCGCTTCCATTTCGGCTCCTGGCGTTTCTAAAAAGTTATACATCGCAAGAGGAAGCGTTTGTGTTTCACCGGGAATATTGGACACAAAGCTAATGGTGGCTCCAAACTCACCTAGGCTGCGAGCAAAAGAGAGCATCGCGCCAGTGATCAGCCCGGGTATCGTTAAGGGTAATGTAATGGTCAAAAAAACTTTGAGTGGTGAAGCGCCTAAGGTTCGAGCCGCTTGCTCTAACTTAGGATCGACGCTTTCAAGGCTTAAACGAATCGCACGAACCATCAAGGGCAGTGCGATGATGACACACGCCAACACGGCTCCACGCCAACTGAAGCTGAAACGCAAGCCAAACATATTATCAAGCCACTGCCCAATTACGCCTTGTTTACCCATGGTGATCAACAGAAGATACCCCACAACCACTGGCGGTAATACGAGCGGCAAATGCACTAGGCTATCCAGTATACTTTTACCCCAAAACTGCTTTCTGGCGAGTAGCCACGCAAAAAACATTCCCAGCGGTAAGAGCCAAAGCACGGTATAAATCGCGACTTTTAAGCTCAGTTGCAGTGCAACCCATTCATATTCAGAAAGCAAAGGAATCCGTTCCTGTTATCACGCTAAAACCGTAGTTCTGTAAGATACTTTTTGCTTGATCGCTGCGTAAAAAAAGCATGAATTGATTCACCGTATCACGCTCAGTTAGCTGCACTAAAGGATAATGGATAGCGCTGTGTAGGCTTGAATCAAATTCGTGTACCACTTTGACCTTATTGCTCATCAATGCATCCGTCTTATATACAATACCAAGTGCGGCTTCTTGACGTTCCACTAGCGCAAGCGCTAAACGTACGTTATTGGTTTGAGCCAGCATAGGGGCGAGCGACGACCACACTTTTAACTTTTCTAGTGCCTCTTTGGCATACATTCCCACAGGCACCGCCATTGTGTTACCTATCGCTAAACGTGAACCGTTCAAGGCGTCAAGCCATGCCGCAACATCATTTACCACCAGCGAATTGAGCTTCGACGATTGAGGGGCGATAAGCACCAGCTGATTTCCAGCCAACAATGTGACCTTATCGCTCGTCACAATGTTCTTGTTAAGCAAGTGAGTAACCCAGTTATCATTGGCTGAAATAAAAATATCCGCTGGTGCACCTTGCTCAATTTGACGAGCAAGCGCGGATGAACCCGCATAAACGGGCACAATATCTAACGGTTGTTTCGGCTGGTAAGCCGCAATCAATTCATTAACCGCATTCGTCATGGATGACGCTGCATAAACAGTGATTTTCTCTTGTGCATAAACCGCCGTACAGCACAGCATGGCGACGATAGAGAGCAGTATTTTTCTCATGTTAACGCTCCGTTAATTCTGGCCATAATAAGGCCAAGTTCAAATGCTCTTCAATCGCATCCGCAATGCGGTTAATGGCTTGTTCTTTTTGCGCCACATGATCGTAATAACTTATATCAGCGGCACCAGCCCAGCGACAGATAAGCTCAGTTGCAGGAAAACTATCAAAAATTCCGTGCATGTAAGTCCCCAACACTTGCTGGCAATCACTTAATAAACCGTCACGGTTGCCATTGTCTAACGTGATGATTGCTGAGGATGATGCATCATCGAGCGTTGTGCGTCCAACGTGGATCTCGTAGCCTGAGACCTTCGCTTTACCTTGCGGTAAAATAAGCTCGCCTTGAACATTCCTGAGCGTTTTTTCAGCGGTGAGTTCTGTACTGACGTTCAACAACCCCAGTCCTTCACTTTCGCCCGTTTCACCTTCAACACCGAGTGGATCGCGAATTACCCGACCTAACATTTGGTAACCACCACAAATGCCCATCACTTTGCCTCCGAAACGCAAGTGACGTTTGATATCCTGATCCCAACCTTGCGAGCGAAGATACGCAAGATCGTCCCTTACAGATTTACTGCCCGGAAGCAGAATCAGATCCGCATTTTCGATCCGTTCACCCTTTCCCACATAACGTAAGTCAACATCAGGATTTAAACGCAACGCATCAAAATCAGTATGGTTACTAATGCGAGTCAACACTGGCACCACAATATTCAATTTACTGTTGCTGCTGAGGGTTTGCGCTTGAGTGATCGCATCTTCTGCTTCTAAATCAAAACCATGTAAATAAGGCAGCACACCAATGACGGGTTTACCCGTTTTTGCTTCTAACCAATCAAGGCCAGATTGCAGTAACGCAATATCACCTCGAAAGCGGTTAATCACAAACCCTTTTACACGCAGCTGTTCCGATTCAGAAAGCAGTGCTAACGTGCCATACAGATGAGCAAATACACCGCCTCTATCAATATCGGCAATGATAATCACAGGTACATCGGCCGCTTCAGCAAACCCCATGTTAGCAATGTCGTTTTCGCGTAGGTTGATTTCAGCCGGGCTTCCCGCCCCTTCAATCATGACACTTTGATACTCGGCTTGTAACCGAGCGTAGGAATCAAGCACAGTATTCATCGCGACTTTCTTATAATCGTGATAACCCGTTGCTTCCATATTAGAGAGCGCTCTGCCTTGCAGGATAACCTGCGCACCCGTGTCTGAATTTGGCTTGAGTAATACAGGGTTCATGTGTACCGATGGCTCAACGCCACACGCTTGAGCCTGAACAGCTTGCGCTCTCCCGATTTCGCCACCATCGGCCGTCACCGCACTATTGAGCGCCATGTTTTGCGGCTTAAAAGGGGCTACTTTTATTCCTCGACGTGCTAACACTCGGCATAAGCCTGCAACTAGCACACTTTTTCCAGCGTCGGAAGTGGTGCCCTGCACCATCAATGACCTTAATGTTGATTCCATATTAACTCTACGATAGGCGTTTGCTGGTAATCATACCGTCACAGCTGCTACTCACTCAATAAAATGAATGGAATATTAATGTTCCGCTCAGAGTGTGTTCAACATCTTAGTGTTTAAATCGCTTCATCAAAACAACAAACCCATAGAGGAATTAAAAATGAAACGTACAACACTAGCCCTAGCAGCTTCGATGATTATTGCTCCTGTTTTCGCTTTTGCAGGTAACCATAACCAAAACAGTAGTGCCATCAATTACAATGGTCCTATCGAACTTACGTCTGTGGAATCGTTGCTAAAAGACACCAATATGTTTACAGAAAAGCATGTTGTGGTTGAAGGAAAGTTGATTCGTCAAATCAGAAAAGACACATTCGTATTCAGTGATGGCAACGGTGAGATTCAAGTAGAACTGGATGATGATATCCACTTCACAGCACCACTCAATGCCGAGACTAAGGTTCGCCTTTATGGCGAATATGAAGGAGGACTGACACCTGAAATCGAAGTGGATCAGATCCAAGTTCTATAATCATTACTGTTTATTGCTCTCTTGATGGTAAAACACAAAAAATAAGATGGATTTTTTTGTGAAAATGGCCTGTAATTTGCAGGCCATTGCTGTATCTTATTCAGCTTAATTTTCATCTTTTCAGGACGAAGCGTACATGTATAAAAAAGCGTACTCACTAGGCCTAGTCGGTTTGTCATGCGTTCTTTCTTTCTCTGCGCAAGCTAACAATTTTAATTATAACTTCTTTGAAGTCAGAACCGCTATCAGCCCTGAATCCTCAGGTGCAGAATTTAGTACTTATTTAACCGATAACACACACCTGGTCGCTCGTTACGATTCGAGATTTGACGGAGATTGGGATGCCGCTGGCGGAATTGGCTTTAACGGTCCAATAAACCAATTTGCTGATGTCTACGGACAAATGCTTGTTCACCACATTAGACCTACCGATGAACAGGGTGGCAAAAGCGAAACCCAGTTGGAGTTTAATATTGGCAGCCGGATCTGGTTATCGAGCCAAATTGAAGCCAATATTAAACTGGGTAAGAACGATGAACACTCGGTCTTTTGCGCTGGATTACGTTTTCACTCTACCGAACAATTATCGTTAGGAGCTGAAACCAAAAACAACGGCGTTTACGGCCCACAGATCGTCATGAATGTTCGTTTTCAGTTCTAAAACGTAAAACGGCCTTCAGGCTTAAGCGCATGATGCTTCTTCGCTACTTATGCGCTTCTTTTGACTCTTTGTATCAACAGAATTACCCCACAAATTTGATGTACTCCACGATATCAGATATTTGGAAGCGACTTCTCATATATCAGCGATATACTATGCATTCAATAACTTATGTGTGCCGCTATGTTTCGCTCTTTCTATAAATACTTAGCTCAATGGCTATTTGTTAGTGTCGTGCTTGGGGTTGTGCCCTTTCTTTATTTCGTCAAAGAATTCGACAAAGCTCACGAACAAACTGTGCAAATGATCGAACAAAAAAGCCATTCTCAACTCGAATACAATAAGCACGAACTGCTTACTGCGTTTAATGACGTTTACAATTCCACTCAAATATTGTCAAACAACACCATGTTGTACAGCGCATTACGTCTTCCCTCCACCGAAAATATCGAAGCGGTACAGGCGTTTTGGTTATTAGCAGCTCGTATTCAAACCCTTTATTCTCGGCTCAGGCTTTTTGATATAGCGGGTAACGAATTAATTCGCGTGAATCAGAGTAATGGATCAACAGAAGTAGTACCAAGATCACAACTAAAAAACAAATTGCACCGAGACTATTTTCAGTATGCGCAAAACCTTTCCCCAAACCAAATTGGGATCTTCGGTGTTGATAGTGAAAGAGAAGAAGAAAATTATGGTACTGCTTCCCAGATAACCGCAGTATTTAGGATTATTGCACCAATAGATTTTGATGGAAAAAGGCAAGGCTATTTTGTAGCAAATCTTAACTTAACCCAATTGTACAAAAAATTTAACCAGAGTTTAAATTCACTGAGTCGCCCAGACATCATCAGTTTCAAGGGTCAGTATATTCATCATGAAAATGAGATCTTATCTCAGCAAGAAAACCCGTCGAAATACCACATGCTGAATATTAACAGTGTCGCCCCTATACTATGGAAAAGTATGCAAGAGCAAGCTTCTGGCACGGTATGGGATAACAACTGCTGGTATAGTTTTACTCAAGTTCCTTTGCAATCCATATTCCCAGAAATGGAGCCAATTTACCTAATTCAGTCATTAAATGGTGATGCCCTCAATAAATTGCTTTCTGCCACAGAGCTAAAAATTGGCTTTCAAGCGGTTGGCATCGCGCTATTAGTAATGACGATTGCCGCCGGTTTTATTCGTTGGAACGCAAACCACGATAAAAACAGTATCGAGAGCAAACTGGCTAGGGCGGCGATGAATGGTATGTCCGCTATGGTGATTACCGATCGTAATAACCGCATTATCAAAGTAAACAATGAGTTTACCCGGATCAGCGGCTACACCTTAGCCGAGGTAAGAGGTAAACAACCTTCCGTTTTTTCCTCCGGTAAGCACAATCAAGCTTTTTACATGAATATGTGGAAAGTGCTGCAAGACGAAGGGCTATGGGAAGGTGAAGTCATTAATAAGCGTAAAGATGGCTCAATGCAAACCGAGATCTTACGTATCCAAACCATCCGTGATTCAGACGGAATTATTCAGTTTTATGTGGCCTCCTTTGTTGATATTAGTCATCGCAAAGAGCTAGAAAATCGCCTGCGTGAGCTCAGCGAGAAAGATGCGCTCACCAACATTTGGAACCGCAGGAAATTTGATCAAGAAATGCGTTCAGAATGCTTACGCGTAAAACGTTACCAAGCTCAAGTGCAGTCGTGCTTAGCGATTATTGATATCGACCATTTTAAACGCATTAATGATAAATTAGGCCACGCAGAAGGCGATAAAATCATTCGCTCTGTCGCAACACAATTAAGTGAGCACCTAAGAGAAACGGACTTTTTAGCTCGCATCGGAGGCGAAGAGTTTGCCATCATTATGCCTCATACACCACTGGCAGAAGCTGAGTTGGTCATGCACCGTTTACGAGTAGCCGTTCACTTAAATCATCGTTTAGAAGTGTCGATCAGCGGTGGCATCACTGACATTACAGAAAAACCAGAAGAAGTGTATAAACGGGCCGATATTGCATTGTATGAGTCAAAAGCTTCGGGGCGTAATCTTGTCTCGGTATTGACCAGTGTCGAGATGGAAGAATTTGCTTAACAATTAGCACCATTTAAGTGCATCGAGAAATAAAACGGGTTTATTTTTGTGCAATTATCGCAAACTTAGTTTGTAACGTATTGTTCGCTATCATTTTTACTTTTGGCTTAAAACTTGTACTACTCTCTAATATGGTAAATAGATTGCACATATTTAGGGAGAAATAAGATGCAAGAAACACTAACCGTTGTGTTAGCAGGTGGCGTCGGTTCGCGGCTATCTCCGCTAACTGATGACAGAGCAAAACCGGCTGTACCCTTTGGTGGAAAATATCGAATCATTGATTTTACACTCACCAACTGCCTACACTCAGGGCTGCGAAAGATTTTGGTCCTGACTCAATATAAATCTCATTCATTACAAAAACATTTACGTGATGGCTGGTCTATTTTCAATCCAGAACTCGGCGAATTCATTTCTGTGATCCCCCCGCAGATGAGAAAAGGCGGAAAATGGTACGAAGGAACGGCGGACGCTATCTATCACAATATGTGGTTACTTTCACGCAGTGATGCCAAACACGTCGTTGTTTTATCTGGTGATCATATCTACCGGATGGACTATGCCTCTATGCTCGAAGCTCATAAGCAAAAAAATGCTGCACTGACTATCGCCTGCATGGATGTCCCAAGAGAACAAGCTTCTGCCTTTGGCGTGATGAATGTGGATAATGACTTCAAAATCACCTCATTCATCGAAAAACCAAGTGACCCACCCTCCATGCCCAATAATCCTCATCGCAGCTTAGTTTCTATGGGAATCTACATTTTTGATATGGAAGAATTAAAAAGTGCTTTGATTAATGATGCTGAACTGGAAAACTCGAGTCACGATTTTGGCAATGACATCATTCCCAAATTGATTGAAAGCCATGCTGCTTATGCGTATGAGTTTTGCGGTGACCGGGGGCGAGTCGCTAAAGATTGTTACTGGCGAGATGTCGGAACACTTGATTCTTTTTATAACGCTAACATGGATTTACTCGAACCTGTTCCACCAATGAACTTATACCAAAAAAACTGGGCCATTCGAACATACGAAGCGCAATACCCACCTGCGCGCACGGTTTCTTCGGCAACAGGTAACGAAGGTATATTCATTAATTCGATCATTTCAAACGGTGTGATTAATTCTGGAGGTTCTGTACAACACTCCATTATTTCTTCAAACGTCAGAATTGATGATGGTGCAACAGTGGTCGATAGCATTTTATTTGATGATGTTGAAGTCGGCGCAGGGTGTCAGCTCATGAGATGTATTATTGATAAACATGTAAAAATCCCTCCACATACTCAAATTGGCTTAAACCCAGTTGAAGATGCCCAGCGTTTCCGTATTTCAGAAAATGGCATTGTTGTGGTACCCGAAAGTTATCAATTCTAAACCTAGATTTTTTTGCCCACTCAATTTATCCCTCATTAAAATGAAGCCTTAGCACACGCTAAGGCTTCTTACTTTACACTGAGTTCAAAACATACCGATTAATCACGCTCGGTTATGGGCACGTTGTTGCATCCCAAAACCAATTTGACTGAGTCGGTGACTCCCAAACGCCGGGGTTGTTTTTGGCAATAAAACATTTCCCGTTGTAAATCACAACATCGCCAGTTTTCACCTGTGTGGATCCGGGAACCCAAGTAATGACATTGCTAGGATTCGTGGTACCACCGGTATCGCCACCGCCAGTATCTCCACCGTCACTGCCACCAGAAGATAGGTCAGCAAGTGGAAGATCCGGTTGTTCAAACTTGAAGGCGTAATCGACACCATTAATGTTTACGCTGTAATTTGCAGGCCCAGAAATAGGGAGGTAGTAAACCATATCCAACTCATACACGCCGCCTGCGGGCAGAGCTTTCCAGTTCGGTAAACTAAACGCTACGCGGTGCATGACACCGTCTAAGCCACCGACGTTGTTGGCGCGAGTATGGCCAGAAGCAATCACCTTCAAGCCACCACCAGATTGGTCTTTAGCATTATCAGGTGCAGATACGGGGATATCAAACTGGAACTCAGTACCACCTGGGATATCTTGACCCGTGTTGTTAGTAAAGCTGATTTTCGGATTGATTGGGTAGTTTTGATCACCCACCTTAAATCCACCAACGGAGACCGCGATGTCTACGGTTTCACTGGCAATCGTTCCTGTTGCAAGCGTGTTGCCATAAGGCGTTGCCGACTTAAACTTGTCATAAATTGCTTTCGTCATGGTATTACCCATGTGGTATTCGCCATTTCCGCTTGCACAAGCTTGCTCTGTTGAATCCACTTGAGTGCGTTGACCATTAGCGTCCAAGACATAACAGTTATAATCGCCCGCTAACTCCCAAAACATGATGCCGCCGATCTCTTTATCGATGACATAATCGGCTTTGGTGTTGATAGACTCTTTATCTTCAGTTGATAAGAACACCCCTTTATCGGCATTCCACAGCCAAGGCGCGACGGCAACGCTGTCATAGTGACGTTGGTAAAGACCGACAAGTTGATCGGCAGGCTCATTCACTGGATCAAGGTTATAAGCTTGGGCGTAAGAGCCCCAAATCCCCTTCTCTAGGTTTTTGGCATGCCACATTGGGTTTGAACCTGCGCCCATCTCGTTTCCTTTCGGATCGGTGTCGTGCCACATGTTGTCAATACCCACCGCGCCGTGGCCACAGTTGTTTTTCTCACCCTCACCAGTGCCCGGAGCACATTCAGCTTGGTTAGGTAATGCCGCTCGCCCCCATAAACCATTCTCTCCACCCGTGACACCTTGCCAGCCGCGCGTGTAGTAAGGAACGCCGATATTGATACGCCCTGCGGGCATAGAACCGCGGAAATAATGATAAGCCCAGTCAGTGTTGAGGTAACCAATACCACCGTATTGAGCCGTACCATACACGTTCCACTGTGCTAACTCTGAATCTTTACCAGTATCGTACAAAGCCGCGTTGTGACCCACGTGATCATTCCATGCGCCGTGTAAGTCATAAGACATGATGTTCACATAATCAAGATACTGAGTGACATCAAACGTCTCCATACCACGCAATAGATAACCAGAAGACGGTGCTGCAATCGTCAGCATGTAATGGTGTCCATCTTGTGCCGATGCTTGATCAAGCTTCTGACGTAGTACCTTCATTAACTCTTGGTACGACGCCCATAAATAAGCACGGCGAGGTTCCATAATCGCTTTATCATCTGGATTACCTGCGCCCGCCATTGAGGTTGGATATTCATAGTCGATATCGACACCATCGAATTGATATTTACGAATCATTTCAACAGCCGATGTTGCAAATTTTTCAATACCAGCGTGGTTGATAGAGCCATCAGCGTTGGTTGTCATCGTATAAAAACCACCATCGGCGACACGGTTGCCAGCCGTATCAAAGTGCCCGCCAGTTTCAGCCCAGCCTCCGATAGAAATTAAGGTCTTAACATCAAATTTTTTCTTCGCTGTTGCCAACGCACCAAAATGACCTTTAAAGCCTAATGCAGGATCAATCTCAACCCCTGGCCACTCTTTGCCCACTGCCGCATTATTGGCATCGTTCACATCTCCCACATTCACTTTGCCATCGGAACCTATGCTGACGAAGGCATAGTTAATGTGCGTGAGCTGCTCCCACGGGATGTCTTTTACAAGGTAAGCCGATTGCGGATCATCACCCGCACGCCAACTGGTGAAATAACCGATCACACGACGTGGATGATCCGCCCCCATGATCTCACGACCTTCCGCATCGTAAACAGTGCAATAAGGTACATTCACACCTTCGGTTTGATATAAACCATCAGGACGACAATTATTAGCTATTGGCGCGCCATTGACTGTTAAAGTCGCTAACGTGGAATCTGTCGTCGCACCAAGGTTATCAGTGGCGCGTGCAAACACCGCCAAGTTACCCGCTTTTGTCGCGGTGTATTCTAAGGTATACGGAGCACTAACAGCTGTTCCAACCAGCGTTCCCGCAACGAAGAAATCAACTTTATCGACGCTTCCATCAGTATCAGCAGCGTTTGCGGTTAAGGTGACTAAAGCCCCCACGTCAACGGAAACCGCAGAGAGCGTAATATCAACGGTTGGAGCCTGATTGCCTGGTTGTTGTGCCTCTTTCACCGTTAAGGTCGTTGCACTTTTCACGCTGGCATCACCTTTATCATCGATGGCTACAACACTGAATTCATGCTGACCAGCGGTTGCGACCCACGTGGCTTTATAAGGTGCCGTGGTGACTATACCCACAATTGCACCATCGACAGAAAACTCGACTCGAGCAACGCTGCCGTCACTATCGGTTGCGTTCGCACTTAATATTACGGTATCACCGACAGCAATCACATCTGCTGCGGAAGGTGAAGAGAGATTCGCGGTCGGTAGCTGGTTCTCACCACCGGAAGTGGCGCAAACATCCAACACTTTCCACTGGGCATAATCACCGGAAAAGTTGGCTGGATCGTTACCTTGAGTCCAATAGTTGGCTTGGTAGGCGGTACCACTGTGCTGAACCTTGTTACCGCCAGTATAAACTTTTGACGATTCCCAAGGGCTTAGTGTCGTGCAATCAACGGCTGCATAGCTGTTAAAAGCCATCAAGCAAGAGGCCGTTAAAGTGCTCAGTGTAAAAACACCCTTTGCCACTGTCCTGTTGTTTAAATGCATAGCTGCTCATTCCTTAAGTTATTGTTTCACTGTAAAAAGCCTCGTATCAAGAAGAAACCAGACTTTAATTCTCACGTGAAACAACTGTAGAACAGAGCGATAAATAAGCACCTCAATTTGTTCAAATATCAAAAATCACTCGCAACAAGTTGCACTATTTCTGCAAAAGAGGCATCGTTATTTTGCATCAACAACTAATTATTGGTTAATTTTCCGATTCTAAAAAAAGCGCCGAAATCAGAACAATGTACGGACTGCCTGCCGGTTATTTAACTTACACACTATCAAAAAGAGCAAAAAATATGCAACAACACTAATTGTTACAAAAATGTAGAGTTTAACTTTATGCGCGATTTCTAACGCTGTACTCCTCTTGGGGTTTCATTAAAATGTCGCTTATATTCTCGACTAAACTGAGATGCGCTGGCATAACCAACTAAACGAGCGGCATCGTTCACACGCTTGCCTTCCACACGAATCAGCTCTTTCGCTCTGTTAAGCCTGACTTTTTTTAAATATTGTAAAGGAGATTCTAACGTCACCAACCTAAAGGCGTGGTGAAACGCCGAGACACTCATATTGGCTTCTTCGGCGAGTAACTGAACGGTAATGGACTGATCATATTCTTGATGTACTTTACTCAACGCTTTGGCTATCCGGGCGTAGTGTCCTTCTTGATGAGCGAGATCAAAAAGCACATAACCGTGCTCGCTGGTTAATGCCCGAAACACAATCTCCTCGACTAAGCTTTCGCCAAGCACTTTAGCTTCAAGATCATCAACCAATGCAGACATCAAACGAATCGCACTTGCTTGCATCTTTGCGCCCATTTCTACTGATTTCAGCCCGCATTTTGATTTGTCTATGCAATCAGATAAAAAACCAGAAGCCTCAAGTCGATCAACCTGTTTAAGGAGAAGTGAGTGATCGATATTAATAGTCAAGCCCAATAACGGTTCACTTTCTGACGCAAAAGCTTCGCACTCAAGTGGTAAAGGTACCCCAACAACCAAGTAATCATTGGGGCCATAATTTACGGGTTGGCTACCAATATGAATGCGTTTATGTCCTTGCCCCAACAATATGATACCGGATTGATACACAAGGGGTTGTCTACCATTACCGCGGCTGCTGCGATAAAACAATACGCCCGGCACTGCCGTTTGGTGAATACCTTCCAAATGATCTAAAGATTGTTTTTCAATGTATTGCTGCATCAGTTGCGCCAGTTTACTCATTATGCCCCCTTATCAAAACTGAAGGAAGAATACGACAATTAGAGAATTAGGCAATTAATTTCGAGAAATTGGTCTATATTGACTGGATAATTAATACTAATATGCACATCGTAAAACACTACCT
>NZ_CAWNHY010000306.1:0-13858 GCF_963874335.1 Vibrio sp. V10_P2A27P122
TTCACAACGTTTCCGTTGTTCAGGGCTGCGAATTATAAGAGCATTTTCTTATGATGCAAGCCCTTACTGACAAAAAATCTTTTTTTTTTTTTTTTGACGAAAAAGAACGCAAATATGGCGTATTAATCACAAAAACTGGTTAACACGCCATCAGCAAAAAATGCCGTTCTGAAAATTAAATACTGAATATGGTCTTACGGTAGTACTGAAGCTCAGCAATAGACTCACGAATATCATCTAAAGCCAGGTGGCTACCTTGCTTAGAAAAGCCATCCAATACTTCTGGCTTCCAACGGCGAGTCAGCTCTTTTAGCGTACTGACATCCACATAACGGTAATGGAAGTAGGCTTCCAGCTCAGGCATATGTTTATAAAGGAAGCGGCGATCTTGCCCAATACTGTTGCCACAAATAGGAGATTTACCTTTAGGCACCCACTTTGCCAAAAACGTAATGGTCTGTTCAACCGCTTCTTGTTGTGTCACTGAGTCATGACGTACTCGCTCGACCAAACCGCTTTTGGTATGTGTTGTGGTGCACCATTCATCCATTTTAGCCAATTCAGCTTCTGATTGATGAACAGCCAACACTGGGCCTTCAGCCAAAATGTTCAACTCACTATCAGTCACAATGGTGGCAATCTCGATAATTTTGTGAGTTTCAGGGTCTAAGCCTGTCATCTCAAGATCAACCCAAATCAAGTTTTGATCGCTAAAAGACATAAATACGTTGCCTATATTGGTTTGCAGATAAAAAAGGTACTATACCCAAATTCAGATCCCCAAGATACCTTTGGACATTGGATCCAAACGGTATGATTTTGAGTAAAATCTCAACGTTGGATCAAAACGTATCATAATCATGAAGTAGATAATCGTGGCAAAGAAAAAGAAGCTGACGAAAGGTCAAGTACGACGCGTTCGTAATAATCAGAGTAAACGACTCAAAAAAGAGGACACAGTTTCGTGGGATGAAGCCATGCTCGGCACCGCAAAAACTGGGTTAGTGATTACTCGTTTTGGCCAACATGCCGATGTTGAAGATTTAGAGACTCACACCATCCACCGCTGTAATTTACGCAGAGGCATTGAAACGCTGGTCTCAGGAGATCGTGTTATTTGGCGCCCAGGACTCGAATCGATGGCGGGTATATCTGGCGTTGTCGAAGCGGTTGAACCGCGCAAATCGGTTCTGACTCGTCCAGATTATTACGACGGTTTGAAACCAGTCGCGGCAAACATTGATCAGATGGTCATTGTGTCATCCGTACTGCCGGAACTGTCACTCAATATCATCGACCGTTATTTGATCGCTTCAGAAACCGTGAATATTGCGCCGCTAGTGGTACTGAATAAGATTGATTTACTCAGCGATGAATTGCGTAACCAATATCAAGAGTCGTTACGTGTGTACGAACGCATTGGCTACAAAGTGCTTTTTGTCAGCAAAAAAAGCGGTGAAGGGATTGCTGAGTTAGAAGCGGAACTTGGCGGACGGATCAACATATTTGTTGGTCAATCTGGCGTCGGTAAATCCAGCCTAGTGAACGCATTAATGCCAAATTTGGAAGATGAAATTGAAGAAGGTGAAGTTTCTCAAGCATCTGGACTTGGTCAACATACCACCACTGCGGCTCGCTTGTATCATATCCCTACAGGCGGTGATTTGATCGACTCGCCGGGAGTGCGTGAATTTGGTTTATGGCACTTGGAAGCTGAAGCGATCACTGAAGCCTTTGTCGAATTTCGTCCCTTCTTAGGCGGCTGTAAGTTTAGAGACTGCAAACACGCTGACGATCCGGGTTGCTTATTACGTGAAGCCGTGGAAAAAGGTGATATTAGTAACACGCGCTTTGAGAACTACCACCGAATTTTAGAAAGCATGTCGGAAAACAAAGCTAACCGCCAATATTCGCGTAACAAAAAAGCGGATTTATAAATAGCATCGAGTTTTACCCCGGCAAATGTCTGCAGACTTGATCGATAAATTTTTTGTCTGTCGCCATCGAATAATCCGTAAGCAATGGTGACTAACTGCTGACATGGTGAGAGTTTTTCAGTAACATCTCGCGCCCAAAGTGAAGAACATACAGTTAACATTGGAATCAGAGACAATGGATAAAATTAAAGTTGGACTGCAATACTGGATCCCACAACATGGCTTAACACGCCTGATGGGTAAACTCGCATCAGCGAAAGCTGGCGGTCTAACCACTGCAGTCATTCGTTGGTTTATTAAACAATATAATGTCAACATGGATGAAGCTCTGCATTCAGATCCTAGCCATTTCAAAACATTCAATGAATTCTTTGTTCGTGAATTGAAAGCCGATGCTCGGCCAATCAGTGACGGTGATAGCTTAATCACCCATCCGGCCGATGCTTGCGTTAGTCAATTCGGGCCGATTCAAGATGGCAAGCTGATCCAAGCGAAAGGCCACCATTTTACAGCGGTAGAATTGCTCGGTGGTGATGCCAAACTGGCGCAAGAGTTTGAAGATGGCGAATTTGCCACGCTTTATTTATCACCTCGCGACTACCACCGCGTACACATGCCTTGCGATGGCGTGTTACGTCAAATGATTTATGTTCCGGGCGATCTTTTCTCGGTTAACCCACTAACCGCCGAAAATGTACCGAACCTGTTTGCTCGTAATGAGCGCGTGGTGTGTATTTTTGATACTGAGTTTGGCCCAATGGCACAAGTGCTTGTCGGAGCGACCATTGTTGGTAGTATTGAGCTAGTTTGGTCAGGTACTGTCACGCCTCCGCGCGGCAATACCGTTTATCGCTGGGATTATCCAGCCCAAGGCAATACCTCTGTTGTACTGAAAAAAGGACAAGAGATGGGTCGCTTTAAGCTAGGCTCAACGGTGATCAACCTGTTTGCAAAAGATAAAATTCGCTTTGATGAGTCTATGCAACACAATGCTATAACGGTTATGGGTACTCCATACGCACAGCAACGTTAATCGCCATCTCTTAATGTTCCCTGCCGAATGCGTTAGCTCTGCATGTTCAGAGCTAACGCCTCTAGATATTTCGCTTTTTTTCTTTATTGATAAAAAACAAAGCTGCTGCATATTCCTTCGCTAAAACTCAAAATTTCAAGCCGCGTCTAAGACCTTCATTCACATATCATTTACGCTAGTTACTTCAAGTTAACCTAATGAAGGTCATGTGATATGCCTACCATGAATACGGGAATGCTGATAAAGCTTGCGATCTGCTTTTTGCTGCCCATCGGTGTTTTACTGATGCCCATTGATGCAATACCGATTGATGACTTAACCTTAATTCAACATCGATTACTGGCTATTTTTTTATTGGCTGCTCTGCTTTGGGTATTGGAGCCAGTTCCTGTATTTGCCACCTCCATTTTGATCATTGCGCTCGAATTGGTGATGATTTCAGATAAAGGCTTGCATCTCTTTCGTTCGCCCCCCGCTGGGCATGATATCGGCGAGTTAATGAAGTACACCGATATTTTCAGCGCTTTCTCTTCACCGATTATTATCTTGTTCATGGGCGGCTTTGCACTGGCGATTGCTGCTTCTAAATATGAATTGGACAACAACTTAGCCCGAGTTTTACTCAAACCTTTTGGTACTCAACCCCGCTTTATTATGCTGGGGCTAATGTTGATCACTGCGGTATTTTCTATGTTTATGTCCAATACCGCGACTACTGTGATGATGCTGGCGCTGCTCGGGCCGATCGTCGCTTCAGCTCCAAAAGGGGATTTAGGCATCAAAGCCTTAGTGCTCTGCATTCCGATTGCAGCGAACACCGGCGGTATTGCCACGCCTATCGGTACGCCACCCAATGCGATCGCGCTGCAATATCTCACCGGAAGCAATAGCATTGATTTCTTTTCTTGGATGATGATGGGCTTGCCGTTTGTGATTATTCAGCTCACGTTAGCTTGGTTTTTGCTACAAAAACTGTTCCCCTCTTCAGAAAAACAGATGGTGCTGAAACTCAACGGAACATTCCAAAAAAATTGGCGTGCAATCGTGGTCTACATTACTTTTGCCGCCACCATAGTGCTGTGGATGACCACCTCTCTACACGGCATGAACACCTATGTGGTATCTATTATTCCTTTGGCGGTTTTTACACTCACCGGCATTATGGGCAAAGAGGAACTGAAACAGATCAACTGGGACGTCTTGTGGCTAGTGGCTGGCGGGATAGCGATTGGAATTGGGCTAGATAAAACAGGGCTCGCTTCAGCATTAGCTCACGCGATTGATTACAGTTCTCTATCGCCTATCTCGGTCGTCATCACCCTGTCGCTCGTTTGTTGGCTCATGGCAAACTTCATGTCCAATACCGCGACCGCTAACTTACTCATGCCGATCGCCGCCGCGATTGGCACATCCATGGAAAGCTTGGCCAGTATTGGTGGTATACAAAGTTTGTTAGTGGTTGTCGCCTTTTCTGCCTCACTGGGTATGATTTTGCCTGTCTCAACACCGCCGAACTCACTGGCCTATTCTACCGGGCTTATTGAGAGTAAAGACATGGCCAAAACAGGTCTGATTATTGGCGTTGTTGGCTTGTGCATTGTCTATGCTGCCGCGCTGTTACTGACCTAACCTTTGGTGACTGCGACTTGCATTGAGCGTCAAGACTGAATGCAGGTCGCAAAGATGAATCATTCCAGCCTAAAACTAAGTAAAAGCAAATCAACGAGATGAACAATAATCGAGCACGATCATATTAATCAAAGCTACATTCTCGTAGGATTACTCTGATTTACTTATTCATTTATCTGAAGAAACATGAAACGGCTTCATCATTTCGCTGCAACTAAGCTTAGGAGCCGTTAATTCATCTTTTCCTGATCTGAGCTATCGACACGCGGTTGTCAAACCGTTCTAGGGACATAACCCATGAGACATACCATCAAATTTAAAATTCAAGTCGCTATCGCCATCATCATCGCAATCGTCAGTGGCGTCCAAGCTTGGATCTCCGTCAGTCAATTACAGCAAGAAACGACCTATGCCATTAATAGTGAAATGGAAAACACCAGTCTTGCTACTCGCCATTACATCAGTGATTGGCTTGGGATCCGCAGCAATATGATGTTGGCCAATGAACCTTTTATTGCCAATAATAACAATGCTGACCAAGCGTTGCTGGTGACTAAAAAGAGCGGTGATTTTCTTTCTGTTTATGCTGGTTTTAGTGATGGCAGCATTGCTTATGGTGATAAAACCGAAGATTGGCCAAGTGATTATGATCCAAGAACGCGCCCTTGGTATAAAGATGCAATGGCACAATCGGGGCTTATAATTACCGAACCCTACCAAGATTTTGATGGCAGCATCGTAGTTAGCTTCGCCAAAGCTTTTAAAGGTCAAAAACAAGGCGTACTCGCCGCCGATTTAACGGTAACCAATCTCATTAAAGAAGTGCTGAATGTTAAACTGAACAATCAAGGTTTTGCGTTTTTGGTTGATGGTAATAACAACATTGTTGCCTACCAAGATGAAGCTTTAAGCCAAAAACCTTTAACCAATTTAAACAACGAATTAGATTCCCAGCACATGGCCAGCTTAGCCCGAGAAAATCGCGTGGATACCATCGCTTGGCCAAAGCAAGGCAACAAATTAATTTACGTCTCACAAATACCAAATACCGATTGGTTACTGGGCATTGTGGTAGACAAAGAGATGGCCTACGCCTCGGTTTCTGAGCAAATAACCTTTACCGCCATTGCCTCTTTAGTGCTCTACATTATTATCGCCAGCATCAGCACTTGGGTTGTAACCCGCTTACTGCAACCACTGCAGGTATTGTCGAACGCTTTAGCGCAATTAGCGCAAGGAGAAGGCGACCTCACCCAACGCATCGACATTCGACGCATGGATGAAATCGGTGAATTGGCCGAGAAAGTGAATCTCTTTTTAAGTCAAATGCAGGAGATGCTGAAAGGGATCGTCAGCCGTAGCCAACAACTTTCCCAGCAAGCACAAGATGCCAATGACCTTTCTGCTCAAGCTTCCATGCGAGTTGAGCACCAACAAAATGATGTCAACCAAATAGCCACCGCGATTCATGAGATGTCGGCTACCGCCGCTGAGGTGGCTAGCCATGCCGAACTGACCGCTAGCGCGTCACAAGCATCGGCCTCAGCTTGTGATGACGGGCAGGCGGTTATCAAAAAGAATCGTGATTCCATTACTCACTTAGCCAATCAGGTCGATAGTGCGGCCAAAGTGATCCGAGAGTTGGAGAGCAATGCTCAAAGTATCAACCAGATCCTATCCACCATTCAAAGTATTGCCGAACAAACCAATCTGTTAGCACTCAACGCAGCGATTGAAGCGGCCCGCGCAGGTGACCAAGGCCGTGGTTTTGCTGTGGTAGCCGACGAAGTTCGTGTGCTCAGCCAACGTACACATGGCTCAACGGAAGAGATCCGCACCATGATAGAAACCTTGCAGCGCAATACTCAACATGCGGTCGAGAATATGGAAGCCAGCACCAAACTGGCCGACCACAGTGTTGACTATGCCGAACAAGCTCACGACAGTTTAGTGCGGATCACGCAAGCCATTACCGAGATCAATGATATGGCCTTACAAATTGCCAGTGCCGCTGAAGAGCAGCGAGCCGTCAGCGAAGACATTAGCCGCAATACACAAGGTATCAAAGACGCTTCTGATGACCTTGCAAGCCAAACTCAGCAGAGCAGCCACAGCGCTCATGAAATGCATTTATCGGCAGAAGCCATGCGTAACGATATTCGCCGCTTCAAAGTGTAAATCCTCTTGGCTTGCCTCTTTTAATCACATTGAGGCAAGCCCATAAATTCCCTTTGTTTTCCCCTAGCGCTTAAGGCATATTGAGATCCTTCCCTCGTTCAAGGATGTTTACATGGGCTACGAATGGCTCGCGCTTGCTGCCGCGTTTCTTTGGGCAGTAGCCAGTTTACTGTCTGTTACTCCCGCTCGCCATTTAGGAACCTTTGCTTATAGCCGTTGGCGCATGGGCTGTACTTCTCTCATTTTAGTGAGCATGGCGCTGGCAACTGGCGGCTGGGCAACGGTAAACAGCGAGATGGTGACACCCATGATGTATTCGGGGTTGATTGGCATATTCATTGGCGATACGGCGTTGTTTGCGTGTTTAAATCGCATGGGGCCAAGACAAGCGGGTTTGCTCTTTTCCTGCCATGCCGTTTTTTCGGCCATTCTCGGCTATTTTTTATTCAGCGAAAGCATGAGCCATGCAGAGCTAGTGGGCGCGACTTTTGTCTTTTCAGGCGTTCTAACGGCCATCTTTTTTGGCCGCCGAGGGCAAAATCATAATGCATTGGAAGCAATTAAAGGCCGAGTATGGGTTGGCATTGCACTTGGCCTTATCGCGGCTCTATGCCAAGCATTGGGTGGGATCATCGCCAAACCTGTGATGCAAACGGGGATCGACCCCATCGCCGCTTCCGCGATTCGAATGCTCACCGCCTTCACCGCACACTGCTTACTGTTGGCTACTGGTGCAAAATTAGCACGCGCCACTCAAGCCATTACGCTGCCTATTTTTACCATTACTGCCATCAACGGTTTTCTTGCGATGGCGGTCGGAATGACATTAATTCTCTACGCACTGCGTGAAGGCAACGTGGGTATGGTGGCCCTGCTCTCCTCAACCACGCCCATCATGTTGTTGCCTATTTTATGGATGTATACCAAACAGCGGCCCAACCGCTTCGCTTGGTGTGGTGCACTATTTGCCGTGCTTGGGACGGGAATTTTAGTTTATTAAATGGCGCTAAAAAGGCACCGATGTTGATCAATAGGCTACCTTTATAGGCATTGATAGGGAGAATCATTGATCTTAACCTACTGCAATCGCTTCAAAGTGTAGTAAAATTACGCTAATTTCTGTTTAAGTTACTTTGAATTTGACGAGGTCATAACTATGTCAGCTAAGAAGCCAATGGCTTTAGTAATTCTTGACGGTTGGGGTTACCGTGAAGATAACGCACACAACGCAATCAGCAATGCACATACTCCAGTCATGGATAGCTTAATTGCAAACAACCCAAACACTCTGATTTCTGCTTCTGGTATGGATGTAGGTTTACCGGATGGTCAAATGGGTAACTCAGAAGTCGGTCACACCAATATCGGTGCTGGTCGTATTGTTTACCAAGACCTGACACGCATTACTAAATCAATTCTTGATGGTGAATTCCAACAAAACGAAGTGTTAGTCAACGCGATGGATAAAGCCATCAAAGCGGGCAAAGCGGTTCACCTATTGGGGCTAATGTCGCCAGGTGGTGTTCACTCGCATGAAGATCATATCTACGCTGCCGTTGAAATGGCTGCTGCCCGTGGCGCTGAGAAAATCTACCTCCACTGCTTCCTTGATGGCCGTGATACGCCACCACGCAGTGCCGAAGCCTCATTGCAACGCTTCCAAGACCTATTTTCTAAATTAGGTAAAGGTCGTATCGCCTCACTGATTGGTCGTTACTACGCCATGGATCGCGATAACAACTGGGAACGCGTACAAAAAGCTTACGACCTATTGGTTGAAGCCAAAGCAGAATTTACTTTTGATTCCGCCGTGGCAGGCCTTGAAGCCGCTTACGCACGTGAAGAAAATGATGAATTTGTTAAAGCGACAGAAATCAAAGCTGAAGGCCAAGACTCTGCTGCGATTGAAGATGGCGATGCCGTGATTTTCATGAACTACCGCGCCGACCGTGCACGTGAAATTACTCGCGCTTTCATACCAGATTTCAACGGGTTTGAACGTGCGAAGTTCCCAGCAATTGACTTTGTGATGCTAACCCAATACGCCGCCGACATTCCTCTGCTGTGCGCATTTCCACCTGCATCACTAGAAAACACCTACGGTGAGTGGCTATCAAAGGCGGGCAAAACTCAGTTGCGCATCTCTGAAACAGAAAAATACGCGCACGTCACCTTCTTCTTTAACGGTGGTGTTGAGAACGAATTCCCAGGCGAAGAGCGCCAATTGGTTGCTTCACCTAAAGTGGCAACTTACGATCTGCAACCGGAAATGAGCGCGCCTGAACTGACTGAAAAACTCGTTGCGGCAATCAAATCGGGTAAATACGATGCGATTATCTGTAACTACCCGAACGGCGATATGGTTGGTCATACTGGTATTTACGAAGCGGCCGTGAAAGCATGCGAAGCGCTTGATGAGTGTATCGGAAAAGTGGTTGAAGCGATTAAAGAAGTCGATGGCCAGCTACTGATCACAGCAGACCACGGCAATGCAGAAATGATGGTGAACCCAGAAACAGGGGGCATTCATACTGCTCATACCAATCTGCCAGTACCTCTTATCTACGTCGGTAGCAAAGATCTTAAGCTAAAAGATGGTGGTAAGCTTTCTGATCTAGCACCAACGATGCTTGCTCTATCGAATATGGACATTCCGGCAGAAATGTCTGGTCAAGTGTTGTTTAAATAACTCACCAACCACGTGATGTTGAGCCTCGATAAATATCGAGGCTTTTTTTCGCCCAAGAACTCGATTTGATTGCAAGTTTTGACATAGGGCTTTCGCCTAGCGGATGGCTTTGAGTATACTGACTCACTAATTTGTCGATAGAGACTTGAAAACGGATGAGAAACAAGCCTTCACCACACCTAATTACTATAACGACTTGGTGGCATGCACTTAGCCTAGTGATGGTGTTAGGGCTAGCTTGCCTCTCCAGCTCACCGTTAATGGCTGCCACACAACAAGAGCTAAAAGGGGTGAAAGGCGAAATTTCTCGTCAGCAGCAAGCGTTAAATAATCGACAAAAAGAGCTCGATTCGTTGCAAAATGCGCTTAAAAAGCAAGAAGTGGGCATTTCAAGTCTAGAAAATCAGATCAAAAACACCAAATCAGAATTAGTAGTGGCCAACGCTAATATCGCTAAACTCAAGCAAAAGATCACAGCCTTAGAAACACAACAAACACAGCAAACCGCCAAATTAGCTCAACTGATCAAAACCTATTACGCCACTCAGCGAGCGACAGCCTCATCCAACATACTCAATAATGGCGTGGAAGAAGATCGCATCAGCCAGTATTACCAACACTTGGCGAAGGCACGCAGCCAAACCATCCAACAGCTTGAACTTACGCAAAAAGAACTCAATGAAAGTGAAAAACAGCTGCGACTTGAACGAGACCAAATCGCCTCTCTATTAGAACAGCAGACCCAAAAGCGCGCTACATTGGCAAAAACGCAGTCAGAACGACGCAGTACAGTGGGTAAAATTCAAAAAAGCATTTCCGGTGATAAAGTCTACTTAGCGGAATTGCAACGCAATGAAACGCGATTACAAGCGGAAATCGCCAAAGCAGCAAAACGTAACGCTGTGCTAATGGATGGGTTAGCGCCGCAAAAAGGCAAGCTACCTTGGCCAGTCAAAGGTAAAATCCTGCATGCTTTTGGTACACGTCAAAGTGGACAAATTGACTGGAAAGGCCTAGTCATTGACGCCAATTATGGTCAAAACGTCAAAGCGGTTTATTCTGGCACGGTCGTGTTTGCTGAATATCTACGTGGTTATGGGCTGGTGGTTTTGCTCGATCATGGCAAAGGCGATATGACCTTATACGGCTTTAACCAAAGTTTGCTCAAAAAAGAGGGCGATAAAGTCACCGCCGGTGAAACCATTGCTTTAGCGGGAGACACTGGCGGTCAATCTCAGCCAGCGCTCTATTTCGAAATTCGTCGCAACAGTAAAGCCGAAGACCCAACACGCTGGCTCAGTCGCTAGCAAAACACATCCATCACCCTGTTAATCCGGGCGAGCGTTAGTGTGATGAATAGTACGCTTCTACTTGAGTAATGAATTGGGTCAATTGTCTTTTATCCAACGAATTAATACCCGCCGCCGCTTCTCGCCCGCCTCCGGTTGTAAAGGCGCTGCATAACCTATCCGCTCCCTGTTTATTGGCTAATGGAGCACGTAGCGAAACGGTATAACCACCCGATGAATTTACCGTTAAAACCATATGTGCTGCGGCAGGTGCTTGATTGGCTAGCCAATTACTAAACACACCACTCACTCGCTGTGATGATGCACAGTCTGGCATCTCGTATACGCTCAAACAGGCACTTTTATAGATAGGCTCTAACGACTGAGCGAGCTGCATATCTTGCTCATAAGCGTGCTGCAAATGATAAAAAGGGGAGTTGTCATCCTTCATTAAATCAAACGGTGAAGGATAAACTAGCAAGGCTTGGTACAAATCAGCGGGGTGATAATGAAGCTGCTCTATCGTCTCTCCATAACCGTTATAGTTAATCAAGGTGCCTAAGTTTTTTAGTTGTTCAGCTTGAGTGGTAGTTAGCCCCGCGTTGCGCGCTAAAGTATCCGCTTTAGCAATCAAATTATCGCCATAAGCTGCCACAATCGCCCACTCATGGAACGGACCACCTAACCACTGATCAATAATTAATGCCGTACAAGTATTAGGGTCCAAATCAATATGGGCGTCAAGCAGCGGAGTCTCGGGAACTGAGCCTGCATAGTGATGATCGGCATAAAACACCGTCACCCCCGCCGCAAGGGCCTGCTGTAAAGGTTGCTGATTCTTCTCCATCGAAATATCTAACACGGTCAGACTATCTCGGGATTGAAGATTAAGACGCTGGAGCAATTTGATATCACGCTTAACCCCAGTAACTAGGGTCGTCGTGCGAGGGTAAGCAAGCCGCAGCTGAAGAAGAGAGATGATGCCATCAGCATCACCGTTAAAAACGTCATAGTGCATATCAACACCACCCTTAGAGATGTATAGCTAAGAAGCTAACAGCTTCAAAGGATTAAGAACAATACTCAAAGGTTATAACTAAGCACACATTATGATGCGTGCATCGCCCGCACACCTTCCTCTAATAATAGAAGCTGTTCAAGACCTTGTTCCGTTGCTTTGGGCTTAACGACTGCGATCATCTGTAGCATGCCTTGATGAATCACTTGCTCGGTGATCTGCGTTTTGGAAAACATCGCTGACTGATAACTCAACCAACACGAGGCCGTCATATGGAGAGTGGTCACTAAAGATTGCATATCTTCTTTTCCGACAGACAGCAATTTCAGCTCAACAAAAGCGTGCATAATATTAATGAGATTAGTTTGCAGCTTTTCTTGTACTTGAATGTACTCACCATGTAGTACTTCATCACGCTGCAGAATTTCCGGTAAATTGGCATAGAAAAAACGGTATTTCCACATCAAAGTGAAGATCGAATCAAGATAATGCTTTAACAGAGTTAAGCTTTCGCGCTGTGCCGCAATCGGCTGAAAACGTTCGAGTAACTCTGCTGAATAGAGAGCAAAAATATCACGAACAATTTCTTGTTTATTACGAAAGTGATAATACAAATTACCTGGGCTGATTTCGATATGTGCTGCGATATGGTTAGTGGTCACCGTTCTTTCACCATGTTCATTAAACAGCGCTAATGCAGCATAAACGATCTTATCTTTGGTCTTCATCTTGTCTTATTACCTCTTTACCTCTGTGAACCTGCTCCTATCAAATAACAGGATGAGAGTGAGAAACGGTGCATTATCGGCGATAAGGCACCGCAAACCTATTATTGATGGTACGGTTTAGACAAGGCGTGCACCGCATCAACAAATATGCCCGCATTTTCCGGTGGCACATCTAAATGGATACCGTGTCCGAGGTTAAAGACATGGCCCGTTCCACCATGACCGAACCCTTCAAGAATGGTCGCCACTTCTTGGCGAATACGATCATGCGGAGCATAAAGCATAGATGGGTCCATATTACCTTGCAGCGCCACCTTATCACCGATACGCGCTTTGGCGTCGGCAATATTGATGGTCCAATCAAGCCCTACAGCATCACAACCCGTTGCTGCAATCTGCTCCAGCCACATGCCACCGTTTTTGGTAAACAGAGTGATGGGTACGCGGCGACCTTCATTTTCACGAATTAAACCATCCACAATTTTGTGCATATACTGTAGTGAAAAGAGGTTGTAGTCGCGCGGCGTCAGTACTCCGCCCCAAGTATCAAAAATCATAACAGACTGAGCACCCGCTTTGATTTGTGCGTTAAGGTATTCAATAACACTGTCTGCCAGTTTATCGAGCAAGGCGTGCAGCACGCTAGGATCGGCGTACATCATTTTTTTGATCTTAGTGAAGGCTTTTGAGCTGCCACCTTCCACCATATAAGTCGCGAGTGTCCATGGGCTGCCTGAAAAACCGATCAATGGAACTTCACCTTGTAGATCTTTGCGGATCTGGCGTACGGCATTCATCACATATTGCAGTTCGCCTTCCGGATCCGGTAAGCCAATTTTATCGACATCGGCTTTACAAGTGATCGGGCGTTCAAACTTTGGCCCTTCTCCCGCTTCAAAATACAAACCCAATCCCATGGCGTCAGGAATGGTTAAAATATCAGAAAATAAAATAGCGGCATCTAATGGAAAGCGACGTAATGGCTGTAATGTCACTTCAGAAGCTAGCTCAGCATTTTTACACAGCGCCATAAAATCGCCTGCTTCGGCACGCGTTGCGCGATACTCTGGCAGGTAACGTCCTGCTTGGCGCATCATCCATACAGGGGTGCAATCGACAGGTTGTTTTAACAGTGCACGCAAGTAGCGATCATTTTTTAATTCAGTCATTCCGTCTTCCAATTTAAAGCTTGTTATTTTTTGTGGCGTTATTCTAGCACTGAATAAGCGCCAAAAACGGTGTGCTTTGCAAGCGAGATCATGTTATTAACTTTTAAATCAATGGTTAATTTGCAAGCAACCTTTAACGCTGTATCGTATACACATCTGACGCTGCCGAAGAAAAGAGAGGTGTAGAT
>NZ_CAWNHY010000307.1:0-13799 GCF_963874335.1 Vibrio sp. V10_P2A27P122
GCTCTGACATGATGTTGTTGGATGCACTCATTTTGCTGAAAGAGCAAGATCCCACCATTGCTTTTCGTCGCTCGTGCCGTGAAGGGGTGTGTGGATCTGACGGTTTGAACATGAACGGTAAAAATGGATTAGCGTGTATCACTCCATTATCCGCGCTTTTGGCCAAAGGCACGATCGTTATTCGACCTCTGCCTGGGCTACCAGTCGTCCGTGATTTAATTGTCGATATGGCCCAGTTTTATGAAAATTACGAGAAGGTTAAACCTTATCTTGTGACTGACGGAAACTTGCCTCCAGCTCGTGAGAACTTGCAATCACCAGAAGAGCGAGCGCATTTAGACGGTTTATATGAGTGCATTATGTGCGCTTGCTGCACAACTTCATGCCCTTCTTTCTGGTGGAACCCGGATAAGTTTATCGGCCCAGCAGGTTTGTTGGCGGCTTATCGTTGGCTAATTGACAGCCGAGATACTGCAACAGATGAACGTTTATCTAATCTTGATGATGCTTTTAGCGTTTTTCGTTGCCATGGCATCATGAATTGTGTAAGTGTTTGTCCTAAGGGATTAAATCCGACGAAAGCCATTGGACATATCAAATCAATGCTTGTGAACCGTTCGGTTTAAAATGAATAAAAATTGCAGGTCTTCGGACCTGCCTTTTATAGCTCGGCATAGACCGAAGCAAACGTGAAAACTACTGGTTAAGGGAAAATATGCACAACGGCGTGATGAAGGCATGGCTCGAGTCTTCACACTTGGCTGGCGCCAATGCAACTTACGTAGAGGACCTCTACGAACTGTATCTAAGTGATCCTGATCTGGTAAGTGAGGAGTGGAAACGTGTTTTTGATGGCTTGCCTGCGCAAGCTGACAATGTGGTTGAACAGCCACATTCACGTGTCCGTGACTACTTCCGACGACTCGCGAAAGAAACAAAGCATTACAATGTCCAAGTTAGTGATCCAGATGTCGATGCTAAGCAAGTAAGAGTCTTGCAGCTGATTAATGCTTACCGTTTTCGCGGTCATGAAGCGGCTCAACTCGACCCCCTAGGTTTATGGCAACGCCCATTAGTGGCAGAATTAGACCCAGCGTTCCACAATCTTAACGAAGGTGACTTCGAAGAAACTTTCAATGTCGGCTCTTTTGCTATCGGGCAAGAGACAATGAAATTGAAAGACATTTATCAAGCCCTCAACAAAACCTATTGCGGTTCCATCGGTGCAGAATACATGCACATTATCGACACTGAACAAAAGCGTTGGATACAACAACGTCTTGAATCAGTCGTTGGACAACCTTCTTTCAGCAAAGAAGAAAAACGAATTTTCCTCGAAGAATTGACAGCCGCAGAAGGCCTTGAGCGTTATTTAGGCGCGAAATTCCCTGGTGCGAAACGCTTTTCTTTAGAAGGTGGCGACGCACTCATCCCAATGATGAAAGAGTTGATCCGTCATGCTGGTAGCACAGGTATGCGTGAAGTTGTGATTGGTATGGCGCACCGTGGTCGTCTTAACATGCTCGTCAACGTCTTAGGTAAAAAACCTCAAGATCTGTTCGACGAGTTTGCGGGTAAGCATGGTGAAAGCTGGGGAACGGGTGATGTTAAATATCACCAAGGTTTCTCTGCTGACTTTGCGACACCTGGCGGTGATGTGCATCTAGCCTTAGCATTTAACCCTTCGCATCTTGAAATTGTTAACCCAGTCGTGATTGGTTCAGTTCGTGCTCGACAAGATCGATTGGGAGATGAAGACGGTTCGACAGTGCTACCTATTTCGATTCATGGTGACTCTGCTATCGCTGGCCAAGGTGTCGTTGCCGAGACATTTAACATGTCTCAAGCGCGCGGCTATTGCGTGGGAGGGACGGTACGTATTGTTATTAACAACCAAGTTGGTTTTACCACGTCAAACCCTCGTGATACACGCTCGACTATGTATTGTACTGACATCGCTAAGATGGTTCAGGCACCCATTTTCCACGTCAATTCTGATGATCCAGAAGCAGTTGCTTTCGTCACACGCATTGCACTCGATTATCGTAATGAATTTAAGCGTGATGTCGTCATTGATCTGGTTTGTTATCGCCGTCACGGCCATAACGAAGCCGACGAGCCAAACGCAACTCAACCGCTGATGTATCAAAAGATCAAAAAGCATCCTACGCCGCGTAAGCTTTATGCCGATGTTTTGATAGAGCGTGGTGAGTTTGATATCGAGATTGCCACACAGTTAGTCAACGAATATCGTGATGCTCTGGACCATGGTGAAGTCGTGGTGAAAGAGTGGCGTCCAATGGCACTGCATTCTGTTGATTGGTCACCGTATATTGGCCATGAATGGGATATGCCATGGAATAATAAAGTTGACCTTGAGCGTTTAAAAGAGCTGGGTAACCGAATTTGTCAGTATCCAGAAAGCCATAAACTGCAAAGTCGTGTGGATAAAATCTATACCGACCGACAAGCGATGGTTAATGGAGAGAAGCTTCTCGATTGGGGTATGGCTGAAACGCTGGCTTATGCAACCTTAGTTGATGATGGAAAGCGAATCCGCATTTCGGGGCAAGACTCTGGGCGTGGAACCTTCTTCCACCGTCACTCGGTATTGCATAACCAAAGTGACGCAAGTACCTATATTCCATTGGCGAATATCCATGATAAACAGGGTCCTTTTGAAGTATTGGATTCGGTTTTGTCGGAAGAAGCAGTGCTAGCTTTTGAATATGGCTACGCGACAGCGGAGCCGAGTGGTTTGACGATTTGGGAAGCTCAGTTTGGTGATTTCGCCAATGGAGCTCAAGTCGTGATTGACCAGTTCATCTCTTCCGGTGAACAAAAATGGGCGCGTTTGTGTGGTTTAACCATGCTGCTACCTCATGGTTATGAAGGGCAAGGCCCGGAGCACTCATCAGCACGCCTAGAGCGTTATTTGCAACTGTGCGCCGAACAAAACATGCAAGTGGTGGTTCCCTCTACGCCAGCGCAGGTATACCACATGCTGCGTCGTCAGGTTGTTCGTCCAATGCGTCGACCATTGATCGTTATGTCACCAAAATCGTTGCTGCGTCACCCACTATGTATATCAACACTGGAAGACTTGGCTGACGGATCGTTTTTGCCGGCTATCGGCGAAGTTGACGATCTCAACCCAGCGAATGTCAAACGTGTTGTGTTCTGCTCTGGTAAGGTTTACTACGACCTGCTTGAACAGCGCCGCAATAACGAACAAGGTGATGTTGCTATCGTCCGTATTGAACAGCTATATCCATTCCCGAAAGAAGAAGTGGAAGCGGCTATCGCTCAATACACTAATGTTGTTGACTATGTATGGTGCCAAGAAGAGCCTCAAAACCAAGGTGCTTGGTACAGTAGCCAACATAACTTCCGTTCTGCCATTCCAGCCGGTGCTGATCTGAAATACGCAGGTCGCCCTGCATCAGCATCACCAGCCGTTGGTTATATGTCGGTACACTTGAAACAACAAAAAGCGTTGGTTGAAGACGCTCTGACCCTAGCTTAACGAACTAGAAGTAAAAGGAAGACACAGATTATGACAATTGAAATTCTGGTTCCAGATCTACCTGAATCAGTGGCTGATGCAACAGTCGCGACATGGCATAAAAAGCCAGGTGAAGCCGTCGCTCGTGATGAAGTACTCGTTGAGATTGAAACTGATAAAGTAATTCTTGAAGTGCCAGCGCCTGAGGCGGGTGTTCTCGAAGCCATTATCGAGCAAGAAGGTGCGACGGTGCTTTCGAAACAGTTATTGGCGAAATTGAAACCCGGTGCCGTTGCAGGTGAACCGACGAAAGATACCACCAACGATACAGAGCCGTCTCCTGATAAACGCCACAAAGCCACACTGACAGACGAAACGAATGATGCGCTTAGCCCTGCGGTACGCCGTTTACTCGCCGAGCATGGTTTGGAAGCCAGCCAAGTGAAAGGCTCTGGTGTGGGTGGGCGTATCACGCGTGAAGATATTGATGCTCATCTAGCGACCGCAAAATCAGCGTCAGCAGTTGTTTCAAGTCAACCTGAGCCTGTCGTTGCGATGGCACGCAGTGAAAAACGTGTACCGATGACGCGTTTGCGTAAACGTGTTGCGGAGCGTCTGCTTGAGGCAAAAAATAGCACGGCGATGTTGACGACGTTTAATGAAGTTAACATGAAGCCTATCATGGATCTTCGTAAGCAATATCAAGGTCTGTTTGAAGAGAAACACGGTATTCGTTTAGGCTTTATGTCTTTCTACGTGAAAGCGGTAACAGAAGCGTTAAAACGTTACCCAGAAGTGAATGCATCTATTGATGGCCAAGATATTGTGTATCACAGCTATTTTGATATTAGCATGGCAGTTTCAACGCCTCGTGGCTTAGTGACTCCGGTTCTTAAAGATTGCGATACGCTAAGCCTTGCCGAAATTGAGAAGGGCATCAAAGAGCTTGCACTCAAAGGAAGAGATGGCAAATTGACGGTTGAAGAACTGACTGGCGGTAATTTCACGATTACGAATGGCGGTGTGTTTGGATCGTTAATGTCAACACCGATCATCAATCCGCCGCAAGCGGCCATATTGGGTATGCACAAAATCCAAGACCGCCCAATGGCTGTGGATGGCAAAGTAGAAATTTTACCAATGATGTACCTAGCACTTTCTTACGACCACCGTTTGGTGGATGGCCGTGAGTCAGTTGGTTTCCTTGTGACAGTAAAAGAGCTACTTGAAGATCCAGCACGTCTGCTACTTGACGTGTAACCTCACTGAACGTTGTTCAGTGAATTTAAGGCTAGGCAGGCTCACGTTTAGCCTTCATTTAAGCAAAAGGCTACAAGCTATCCTCTTGGATAAATTGCAGCCGCTTAATTTGAGAAGCACCCGACAGATATATGGCGCAGCATAGCTGCCGCTTTATGGAAATAATAAATCCCCTAAGGGATAAACAAACGGAAGAACATAATGAATTTGCATGAATATCAAGCCAAACAGCTGTTTGCAGAATTCGGTTTGCCTGTACCGGAAGGTTATGCCTGTGATACTCCACAAGAAGCTTTTGAAGCGGCGGGTCGGATTAGTACAGCGAAGAAAGTTGTTAAGTGTCAAGTGCATGCAGGTGGTCGCGGTAAAGCGGGTGGCGTTGAGTTGCACGACACTAAAGATGGTGTCAAAGAGTTTGCTCAAAAATGGCTAGGTAAAAATCTGGTTACTTATCAAACGGACGCAAATGGTCAGCCAGTATCAAAAATTTTGGTTGAAGAAGCTTCTAATATCGCGAATGAGCTTTACTTAGGCGCTGTTGTTGACCGTGCGACTCGTCGTGTCGTGTTCATGGCCTCAACAGAAGGCGGCGTGGAAATTGAAAAAGTAGCGGATGAGACTCCGGAGCTGATTCATAAAGCCGCAATTGATCCTTTGGTTGGTCCGCAAGCCTATCAAGGCCGCGAACTTGCTTTCAAACTTGGCTTGGAAGGCGACCAAATTAAGCAATTTGTGAAGATCTTTCTAGGTCTTGGCGCTATGTTTACCCAGTATGATCTTGCATTGCTAGAAATCAACCCATTAGTTGTCACCGCTGAAGGGAACTTGTTGTGCCTTGATGGCAAGATCAACATCGACTCAAACGCACTTTATCGTCAACCTAAACTTCGTGAAATGCACGATCTCTCACAAGAAGATGAGCGCGAAGCTCATGCTGCTCAGTGGGAACTGAACTATGTTGCTCTTGATGGCAATGTTGGCTGCATGGTGAACGGTGCTGGCCTTGCAATGGGCACCATGGATATTGTTAACCTTCATGGTGGCAAACCTGCAAACTTCCTTGATGTTGGTGGTGGTGCAACCAAAGAGCGTGTTGCTGAAGCGTTCAAAATCATTTTGTCTGATGACAACGTGAAAGCCGTATTGGTGAATATTTTCGGCGGTATCGTACGTTGCGATATGATTGCAGAAGGCATTATCGGTGCGGTGAAAGAAGTTGGTGTAACGGTTCCCGTAGTCGTGCGTTTGGAAGGTACAAACGCGGAATTAGGACGCGGAGTACTCGCAAATTCTGGTCTTGATATCATTGCAGCTGAGTCGTTAACGGACGCAGCTCAGAAAGTTGTTGCTGCGGCGGAGGGTAAATAATGTCGGTACTTATTAATAAAGACACCAAAGTAATCTGCCAAGGTTTCACTGGTGGTCAGGGAACTTTCCACTCCGAACAGGCGATTGCCTACGGTACACAAATGGTCGGTGGGGTTTCTCCGGGTAAAGGTGGTCAAACTCACCTTGGTCTTCCTGTATTTAATACGGTGCGTGACGCAGTGAAAGCAACGGGTGCAACGGCAACCGTTATTTATGTACCTGCACCATTTTGTAAAGACGCTATTTTAGAAGCAATTGACGCTGGTATTGAACTTATTGTGACGATCACTGAAGGTATACCGACTACCGATATGATTGACGTAAAAGTGAAGCTCGAAGAGACTGGTGTGCGTATGATTGGCCCGAACTGTCCGGGTGTGATTACACCGGATGCGTGTAAGATCGGCATCATGCCAGGCCACATTCATAAGAAAGGAAAAGTGGGTATTGTTTCTCGTTCAGGAACGCTAACTTATGAAGCCGTTAAGCAAACAACAGATGAAGGCTTTGGTCAGTCAACGTGTGTTGGTATCGGCGGTGACCCAATCCCGGGCTCTAACTTCATTGATATCTTGAAACTATTCCAAGATGATCCTGAAACTGAAGCGATTGTGATGATTGGCGAGATCGGTGGTACAGCCGAAGAAGAAGCCGCGGCATTCATTAAAGAGAATGTCACGAAACCGGTTGTGTCTTATATTGCTGGTGTGACAGCGCCTCCGGGTAAACGGATGGGCCATGCTGGTGCTATCATTTCTGGTGGTAAAGGGACAGCTGATGAGAAATTTGCAGCGCTTGAAGCCGCGGGTGTGAAAACTGTCAAAAGCCTTGCTGATATCGGAAAAGCATTGCGTGAAGTGACGGGTTGGTAATCACGCCTTCCTCAGTTTGAAGACAAACCCCGAACCTTGTTTCGGGGTTTTTACTTTAGATTCAATAGGTTTTGATACTAGCGTTTTACAAGTTGACTGCACATAAACATCGTTGTAGCCGTCACGACAACCGAAGGGCCTGCAGGTGTGTCAAAATGCCACGAGAGGATTAGCCCGCCCAGCACAGCTAAAGCGCCGACCAAAGAAGCCAATATTGCCATCTGCTCTGGGGTTTTTGTGAGTCGCCTAGCGGTCGCCGCGGGAATAATCAGCAGCGATGTCATAATCAGAGCACCAACAAATTTCATTCCTAGTGCAATCACCACCCCAATTAATAGCATTAGCAGCAAACGCATTAAATCAACGTTGATGCCCTCAACAAACGCAAGTTCTTCGTTCACTGTAGTTGAAAGTAATGGCCGCCAAAAAAGAAATAGCAGTGCACTTACTGCAATCGCTCCCCCCCAAATGAAGGCTAAATCAGTAAAACTTACCGCCAATAAATCGCCAAAGAGATAGCTCATTAAATCGATGCGAACGTTATCAAGGAAGCTTACTGCAATGAGACCAATGGATAACGAGCTATGAGCGAGAATGCCGAGCAAAGTGTCTGTCGCCACAAGCTGCTGTTTCTGCATAGTAACCAAAATGATTGCAAGCCCAAGACAGCAAACGAGCAACGCAAGATAAAGGTTGATATCAAGCAAAAAGCCTAGCGCCAATCCCATCAGCGAGGCGTGTGCGAGGGTATCGCCAAAATAAGCCATTTTTCGCCAAACCACGAATGACCCAAGGGGACCTGCGATAACGGCAATACCAAGGCCTGCTAATATTGATGGAAGAAGAAATTCAATCATGATGGTGACCGTGTGAATGATTTGAACAGCAAGTTGCATCTCCTTTCACAGGTTGGCCTGCTAAGTCGTGATGATGCTGATGTTTGTGATGGTAAAAAGCTAAGGCTTCGCGATTGCGCGTACCAAATAAAGCGATATAGCTTGGGTGTTGAGTAATCGTTGCAGGTGAACCGAAACAGCAAACATGGTGATGAAGACAGATAACATCATCCGTTTTTGCCATCACCAGATGCAAATCGTGAGAGACCATGAAGACACCACAGCCGAAACGATGTCGTATGGCATCGATAAGATCATACAGATCAATTTGCCCTTGCACGTCAACACCTTGAGCTGGTTCATCAAGAATTAGAATATCTGGGCGTTGTAGCAATGCACGGGCGATAAGAATCCGTTGCGTTTCACCACCAGACAGCTTATGCATATCATAATCAAGAAGATGCTCGGCCCCGACTAGTCTGAGTGCGTCTAGCAACTCTTGTTGACTAAAACGTCCGGCCAAACTTAAAAATCGTTTAACGGGGAGTGGTAACGCGTCATTAAGTTTTAACTTTTGAGGAACATAACCAATTTTAAGGTTTTTTACGCGCGTCATCGTTCCGCTATGGACGGGCTGTAGCCCGAGCAATACTTTAACGAGCGTCGACTTGCCCGCACCATTAGGACCTATCAGTGTGGTAATCTTCCCTTTTTCTAGGTTGATACTGACATTGTCCAAAACACGGCGGTTGTTGAATTCGACACAAATGCCTTGCAGCTGAATTAAGTTGGACATGAATGGAACTTATTTGCAATTCGGAAGTGTTATAATGTAACATTTCGTTCCCTTTAACGCTATATACCGAATGGAAAAACCATCATGTTGCGTCAGATTATGCTCCTTCTTTGCTTAATAACATTATCGCCTTTGGCGTGGTCTACGGTCATTTTGACCAGCATCAAGCCGATTCAGATGATTACATATGAATTGACTCTCGATGTGAATGAACCAGAAGTACTACTGGGGGCAAATACCTCACCGCATGACTATGCGTTGCGCCCTTCTGATGTTAAAAAAGTCAGAGCGGCGGATTTAGTGATTTGGTATGGAAAAGACCTTGAGCCATTCTTAAGTAAGACATTAGCGAGTCACCACAACGTTTTGACCATCAGCCAAATTGATGGCCTGACACTGAGAGAGCTCAGTGGCGAACAACACGATCATGATGGGCATCACCATGGTATGTATGACCCACATTTTTGGCTTGGAACAGATCAAGCCAAGCAAGTGGCAGCGGCGATTACCGCAAGTTTAGTGAAAAGTGATAGCGCTAATGCCGAGCAGTATAAAGTAAACTTAGTCCGCTTTTTAGCTCAATTAGATTCGACCCATCAATCAATCATGCAGAAGATGAGCAAAATTAGTGATAAAGGATATTATGTTTTTCATGATGCATACGGCTATTTTGAACAGCAATACCATTTGAATAACCTCGGCCATTTTACCGTTAGTCCTGACAGAAAGCCGGGTGCTAAAACCCTAATCACCATTAAAAATTCAATCATTAATAATGAAGCGAAATGCGTGTTTTCAGAACCTCAGTTTACCCCGGCGGTGATTGATACTGTGACTCGTGGCACTAAGGTTAAAACGGGAGTACTTGATCCATTAGGCGCAGATATCAAAGTGAAAAGTGGCAGCTATTTTGAGCTGTTAAATCAGCTGAGCAACAACTTTTACACTTGTTTGTCTCAATAGATGTACGCTGTATTGTATGTTGTACGATCTGCACTGAAATCTAGGATAAAGATTCACAGATTGTCGCTTTCTTAGCTTCAAAAAGCCTTATCTTTGGTTAGAATGTTTTGATAATTATCGCCACGAAAAAACAGTTTGCAATTTGGCGTGCTATTGATTGAGGCTCTGTCTGTTGAAAGGAAAGAACGACTATTTTAAACCTTTGCTCTGGATCTTGGGTTTTCTGACGCTTTTATTAGCGCAGGGGACACAAGCTCTAGACAAAGCACCTTCCATCTTCTATCCATTGCCAGCTCAGGCTCAAGGGAAAATTTTTGCCGCACAAAATTTGTTTCTAGGTGAAGAAGGGGGAATTTGGATACACGATGTGCATGGCAAAGTGGTTTTCTTTGATGGGCAAAACATCCTTCCCCGGCGTGGCTCAGTGCTTTCACAAGAGAGCGAAAATATTACCTATCTTAATAACGCTTTTTGGACGTTCATTGATAATGAACTTTATCGAACTTATCCCGCACAAGATCGCGAATTAGTATTTAGCTTAACGCCTGGAATCATCATAAAAAAAATAGGTTCGTCAGGTAATTTCATCTGGTTAGCCGATGAGACGCACTTTTATACATACCATGCGCAAACCCACAAGTTAGTTACTTATTCTTTTAAAGAAATGTATCAATTAAATCAAGCTAGTCGATTGATCGTTAATGATGCGAAGTTTGTGCTTTCTAAATGGGTATTAGCCACTAATGCTGGAGTCTATCTGTCAGATGGAGAGAGTTTTTCTCACGTGCTCAGCTCTGGTAAAAACTTCATTGAGAAACTCTATTTTTCCGAGAAACGTAGAGAACTTGTGATTGGAACGCTCAATGGTGGGCTGATTATTGATGTCGAGGACCCAAAGCGCCAACAAAAGTTGGTTGGAGATTCCCATGTATTATCTGTTGCTGAGACAGATCAAGAGTATTGGATTGGTACTGAAGATGGATTATTTGTTCATTCGTTTTTGACAGGTAAAACCGTCAAGTTAGAAAGTAATGACCAAGACAATAATGGGTTACCAGGCAATAAAATTTATTCATTGGTCAATGACTTACAGGGTGGGATTTGGATCGCAACGGATAAAGGTATTCGTTACTTTTCTCTGTTTGGACAAAAATTTAAGCGCCATTCCATTGCACAGCTCAACAATAATCCCATAACAAAAATTGTGACAAGGTCAGATAATAAAGGGTATTTGTTTTTAACTCGACAAGGGTTGTACCAAGTCGATGCTGAAGATTGGCAAGAGCCTAAACTTATTTTCCCTGGAGAAGTGCATGATGTCGCTCAAATAGATGATCATTCTCTATGGATAGCTACACATACAGGCATCGTTATTTATCACTTGCAGACAAAAAAGATGATAGAAACGAGCGTTTTACCTCTGAAGCTGCGTTCGAATGATACTAAACATCTTGAATTTGATCATGAAGGACTGTTGTGGGGAGCAACAGGTAACCATTTGTGGTCATATCAGTTGGCCGATAACTCGCTAACCGATTTCGGTTCTGAATGGTTTGTTGATGCATTTTTACCTGCAAAAATAATAAAACTTAAGTCAACTCGGCGAGGGGTATTTATCGGCACTGACCATGGTGTTTATCTTTTTGACAAAGGCAAAATTGTTTTTCTCCGAGCGACTAGTCATTATGGACAAAGCATTGATATATTTGAGAGTAGCAAGGGCGATGTTTGGTTTGCTAGTGCTTATGGCGTCTTTGTTTTGGCACATGATCGTAGTGATATTCGATCTATTGATATGGTTGAAGAGAATATTAGCCCCAAATGTTTAACTGAAACGGGCAACGGTATTTGGCTGACTTCCTCACAAGGAATCTCGCTCTATAATCCTATGGGTGAGATGGTAAAGCATTTTGGTGATCCACACGGATTGATGAATAATGAATTTAAAAGTGGAGTCTGCGAATCAAGTATTATCAATAACCAACAGCAGTTGCTGCTAGGTTCCCGTTTTGGCTTAGTGACAGCATGGTCCTCTGAACTCACGGTTGCTACCCCTCCTAATACCAATATTATCTTTAGCCAAGTGAATGTCGATCACATTCCTGTCATGTTCGGTCGTGGTCGTTTTCAGACACTAGAATTGGAATATGGAAGTTCGATAAGCTTTTTATTTGGAGCATTGCCAGAATCGAGAGCCTTATCATTGGAGTATCGTATTGCAGGGGATAAGGAGTGGCAGAGATTAGAAAGCGCTCAGTTGACACTTGATCACCTGTTACCTGGACACTATCGTTTGCTGGTGAGAAATTACAGTCCAAATCCGCAAAACAGTATGATAAACAGTCTATCATTTATTGTGGATAACCCGTGGTATTGGTCTTCATGGGCTATTGTTCTTTACCTTTGCCTTTCTATAGGCCTTATTGCTTTTGCTTCATGGTGGCGTTCTCGTTGGGTTACCAAAGTAAACCGAAAGTTAAAAGCTCAGGTGGCCTTGAAAACGGATCAACTACGGCATCAAAGCAAAATTGTTTTGACTAATAACCAGCAGTTGCGCAAGCAATTACAAATTCGCCATATCGTTGTTGAACAGATGTTAGATTCTATTACTCCTACATTAAATCAGCTGATTTATCGCTCCCAACTCCATCAACTCGCGCGACTTGAGTCTTTAGCTTTAAAAGTAAAACGTGAACTGGCGTTACTTCGTAACGTAAGAAATGATAAAACAGCGACTCAGTTGCTCTACGACCTATCGATAATCTTGAACTCTTGTGTGGACGGATGGCGTGAAGAGTTCGCGAAAGCGAATATTTCGTTGGCGGTGAACAATGAGCTTAAACAAGCTTATATTGAATCTGCCCATTTTAACCTAGACATCATTTTCAATACGCTACTGTCTGATGCGGTAAAACGTCTTTACAGAAATCAAGAGCTACAAATTCATTGTTATGAAAGGGAGAAAAGACTGTTTATTGTGATGATTGACTGTGGCGATCAGGTGCAGTCTATCAATAGTGATAAGCGTATCTCTGGTTTTGAACTAGAGGAAATGCAACTGTTAGTACAGCGCAGTGGTGGGGAAATACATATTTTTTCATCGCCAGAACGAAATTTAGTTGAGCTTTCTTGGCCATCAGTTGAGCTTGTGAGTGATGCACCTGAAATGATCGTCGTAGAGGAGCATTCAGAGGACAAGTTTATTGATGTAACGGAAAAAGAGTGGCTTAAAAAAGTCGAAAAATTGGTACACAATCACTATTCAGATCCTGAATTTAGTACCTCTAGTGCGGCCAAATCACTCTTCGTATCGGAGCGTAGTTTGCAGCGTCGTTTTAAAGCGATCACCAATAAAACATTCAAAGAGTATCTAAATGAGATCCGCTTAGAGAAAGCGTGCCAATATTTGCTCGCAGGAGGAAAAGTCGCCCAAGTCGCTTTTGATTGTGGGTTTAATGATCCGTCTTATTTCAGCCAAAGATTTAAACATCACTTCGGTTTATCGCCAACCCAATTTGTTGATGATAACGAGTAATACCGCCCCTGATAATAGTGATAACTTTCCTACTTGAAGACTTGAAGACTTGAAGACTTGAAGACTTGAAGACTTGAAGACTTGAAGACTTGAAGACTTGAAGACTTGAAGTTGCAGCGATGTTCGCGACATTCAGTCACCCTAATCACAAAGCTTATTCAGGTGTGTGGAGATGAACTCACTTTCCGCCGACCTGCAATCAAGCTGTATCTCCCTCCTTGATTAGATTGGCTGCTGTGTTAGCTACGCATATTTGTCTATGCTTGCGTAGATACACTCATTAATACTCAAAGTCGTAATATCAATTTATTTTGGGAATAGCACTTACTCAATAAACAGGCTGGGTCGGTGATTGTGTTGCGGTAAAGATGAGATGAGTAGAAAAAAAAGATCGTGGTATAGCCGGGGGGACTATACCACGGGTGTCAATGACACCTTCGCTTGCTGCCGGAGTGATACGAGTAACACCCGTACCACCTCTGGAATTTGTATCTAAGGAGTAATTCCTTTCGATGGATTTACTATATGGCAAAGGACTTATTTCATTTATAAAATTAACGACAACCTAGTATAAGAAAAACGACAAAATATATAATTAACATTAACTGATTGATTTTAATGGTTTATTTTGATTTTTTCTGTTTTTGTTTATTTTTTTATGTTG
>NZ_CAWNHY010000308.1:0-13707 GCF_963874335.1 Vibrio sp. V10_P2A27P122
ACATTATTATTCTCCTTGATTGAACATATCAGCCCCATCAATGGGTGCTGGTTGTTTTCTATAAGGCAATTAACAAGCCAACATGACACATTTCATTAACAAGCCAGTAACCATAAGGTGTCACCAGCTATTCAGTTAACAACAACCCATAGAATCTTATGATAGAAAGCAAAAATGGGTAGAAAATGACCCAAGGAATATGAATTTTGGGTGGGAAATGACACCCAGCTAAATCCATCAGAGGGTGGCGATGAGAATGACGAAAAAATGTGAAACAGGAAGGAAGCGCACCCTCCGCCCAAACAGCAAGCCTAGTTTGGGCACTCCCCCCGAGCTCTTTATCGGAGAGCGCGCTAATTGGTTAGAACCGACAGATTATGTTAGTAGCACACAGAAAGTGGTGTGCTACAAGAAGAGGGTGAGCAGGCAGGCTAAAAAACCTACCCACTCTGGGGGTTAGGGCTACATCGCAGCTTTCACCGCTTTCGCTAGTTTTTGTGCTGCTTGTTTTGGATCCGCTTTTGGATCATTGAAGAAGTTCGTTACGACATCAAAAATCGCGCCTTGGGCATAGCTGGTTGTCGACATACCATGGGCAATACTGGGCACAAGGTTGTTGGACTTAGCCGTCGCTTTAAAGGCCGCCATTGAGTCCAACGCGCACTGGTCAAATTTTGACATATTCATATCTGTGCGTACCGGGATCGAGCCTTTGTTGAGGTTAAATACCTCTTGGAATTTAGGATCTAGGATCGTGGCGGCTAGCGCTTTTTGCGCCTGCTTATTGTCTGCATCAGTTAGCTCAAAAAAGACAAAACTATCGACATTATGGATAAATTGATCGGCCGTACCTGGCGCGGCCACGCACAGGTAATCTTTACCCGCAACTTTGCCCGCTGCGGTAAACTCCCCTTTTGCCCAGTCGCCCATGATCTGCATCGCCGCTTCACCATTTATCACCATTGAAGTCGCAACGTTCCAATCACGGCCTGGAGAGTTAACATCAATGTAGTCATGAACTTTTTTAAACTGGCTGAACACGTCAACCATTTTGTCGCCCGCGAGCACAGCCATATCGAGCTCAACAAACGCTTTCACGTAATCTTGTGAGCCAAGAACGCTCAACGCCACCGTTTCAAAAACCGTCGCGTCTTGCCAAGGTTGACCACCGTGCGCCAGTGGCACATAACCCGCGGCTTTGATCTTATCGCCCGCAACAAAAAACTCGTCTAACGTAGTTGGCACTTTAGCACCCACTTTAGCCAGTACCACAGGGTTAACCCACAACCAGTTGACGCGATGCACGTTAACTGGCACGGCCACATACTGGCCATTCCACTTCATGACATTGGTGATCATCGGTGGTACGACTTCATCCCAACCACCCTGTTTGGCTACATCATTAAGATTCGTGAGAAAACCAAGCCCCGCCCATTCTTGAATATCGTGTCCTTTAATTTGAGCCGCCGACGGTGGGTTACCCGACACCGCGCGCGTTTTCAATACCGTCATGGCACTTTCACCACCACCACCTGCGACAGCGAAATCTTTCCAACTATGGCCTTGCTGCTCCAACATTTCGGTGAGCACAGCTATCGACTTGGCTTCGCCACCGGAAGTCCACCAATGGAGTACTTCCACTTCACCAGCGTGAGTCGAAGGGATGAAAGAAACAGAGAGGAAAGATAAAGCAAGCAGAGTGTTATGAAATTTCATCATCATCTTCCTTGGTTTTGATTCGGCAAACCTGATTCGCAAACTTTTATTAACCATTAAAGTGCTGATCGTTTACCTACTAGTCTAATCAAAGAAAATTTTTTTCGTTGAAACAAACCGTAATTTTAACGTAACGAAAGCGTTACACTACACCGCTAACGTAGGTGGGATAAAGACTTGTGCTTCCAGACCACCATGAGCTGGATTGCGTAAAATGAGATCTCCGCCGTGTCCATGTAAAATACTTCGGCATATTCCAAGGCCAAGACCGTGGCCTTGATCATCATCGGCAAGGCGAAAATAGGGCTCAAAGACCGCTTCTAATTTATCTATCGGGATCCCCGGGCCTTGGTCTTGGATGGTGATAACCACCCACTCTGGATTTTCTTCCAACTTCACCCACACTTGCTGACCATACTTCACGCCATTGCCAATCAAGTTTGTCAATACTCGTTGAATAGCTAAAGGCTTAGCGATTATCGGTTCAAGCTGTGTAGGCGTAAAATGGACCACTTGGCGAGTTAAGTTGTACCCTTCAGCAATCGTCTGAATCATCTCATTGAGATCAATACTGCTGTTATTTTCGTGTAAATCGGTATCTCGCACGCACTGCAATGCCCCTTTAACCATCATCTCTAGCTCATCGAGATCGCGGTTAAATTTTTCGCGCTTAACATCGCTTTCGAGCAATTCAGCCCTTAGGCGTAAGCGGGTGATGGGTGTTTTTAAATCATGAGAGATGGCCGAAAACAGATGCTCTCTATCGGCCACGTAACGTCGAATTCGTTGCTGCATACGATTGAATGCGCGGGTCGCCGTGATCAATTCTGTCGCCCCCTCTTCACGCAAGGGACGCTGGGCAATATCCATACTCATCTCATTCGCCGCTTTGGCTAAATTTCTCAGTGGCCGAACTTGGCGGCGCATAAGCAAGTAGGTCAACGCTAACAAAATAGTGGTGGAAAAAAAGAGAAATAAGATCTGCTCTTTTCTTAACAGAGTGTCATCCAGTTTCACGTATGGGGCGGGAAGTAGCGCCGCCACGTAAACCCATTCATGGCTTGATAGTTCGATTTGCACCACCAACACTGGCGGGTTTAGCGGTTCAAGTGTGAGTGTATGGTAGGCCCACGACTTGGGTAAGTCGCTGAGAAAAATATCGTTTTTTAGTAACCGCAAATGTTCTGGTTTGGTAAATTCAACTTGAATACTCTCAACGTTATTGAGCTTTTGTTGCAACACTTCCCTCACTGCATCGACTGAAGCTCGCTTGAGCGGCGTATCGATAATCGGCTCCACAGTCAATGGCTCTTTATTGAATGAGACAAAAAAACGGGTTCCCCCCATATTGCGAATTTGATCCAGCACGATATGCCGATACTTGACGGGTAGTGATTGAAAAAAGGTCACGGTGGAAGCAAACATACCTGCCATGCTAGAAGAAACGGAACTGATCCCTTCCAACTCTTTTTGTTTAGATTGGCTGTACCAAATCGCCGTTGCAATGCCCTGCGCTATCACCACCGCCAACAAAGTCAGCAGCAGTGTTCGTGAGACAAGAGAGTTGGGTTTTAAGCGTGAAAAGAGACGTCTTAGCGTCATTTTTAATGGCCGTAACTGACCGGAACGGCCAAAATATAACCGTTGCCACGCATGGTTTTAATATAGTGAGGGTATTTTGCACTATCACCCAATCGCTGACGTAAACGGCTAAGTTGCACGTCGATACCTCGCTCAAAAGGGAGCGCTTCACGTCCACGAGTAGCAAATGAGATGGTATCGCGATCAAGCACTTCCTTAGGCCGGGTTAAAAACAGCATCAGTAGTGCAAAATCACTGCCCGACAAGTCATGCTCATCGGCACGCTCTAGATGTGTAATTCGGTGTGACAAGGTATCGAGCTGCCAATCACCAAACGTAATTTGTTTGGGCAACGCATCGGTTGTTTTTTCATCATTGACTTGTACCCGGCGCAGCAAAGCCTTGATGCGCGCCATTAACTGACGCGGGTTAAAAGGTTTCGCCACATAATCATCCGCGCCAATTTCTAAACCAATGATTTGGTCAGTTTCATCAGAAACCGCGGTCAACATAATGATAGGAACGTTCGAATGACGACGGATTTTTTGGCATAAAGTAAAACCATCGTCTCCGGGCATCATCACATCCAACAAAATAAGATCGGGATAACTGTTGCGTTCCAAATAGGCTAATAGCTCGATGCCATCCGCGGTGGTGACGATATCAAAACCAGACTTCGTCAAGTACTCATCTAATAATTGCCGAATCTCTTCGTCATCATCCACGACTAGAATGCGCGTTCTTGCCTGCATGTCCACTATCCATATTTTCAACTGATCGGCCTAGTGTAGCTATAGGCCATTTTTTTGATTATTGATATTTATGTAAAGTTTGAATTCTGTCTAGATAGAGATCACAAAATGCGTTACTTATGAGGAACAACTGATTTCCATTTTTTTCCCCCATTCAGGAGGAAGCTGGGCAAAATGACTCTTTTCCGGCTGCTCGGCATAAGGGTTGGCTAACAATTGTACTAATTGGTGCACTTGTTGGTAATCACCTTGTTCTGCTTTATCGATCGCTTGTTGAGCCAAATAATTACGCAAAATATATTTCGGATTCACTTTTCTCATCTCTGCGCAGCGCTGCTCAATCGAAATTGCGTTCCCCGAACTGTCGATTTCTCGCTCACAACGAGCCAGATACTGTTCAAGCCAAGACTGAGCGGCAGCGCGGTCAATGAAGAGATCCAATACAGGTTGCTCCCCTTCTCGATCCAAGTTGGATAGTTGCCGGAAAAAGCGAGTGTAGTCGGTGTGATTTTTGGTTAATAACTCAAACATTTGCTCAAACAACACAGAATCACCGGACAGAGAGGCCAACACCCCCAATTTACGACGCATTTGCTGGCTAAAATAACGGCCGAGCTGCGCTTCAAACTGAGCGAGAGCCGCTTCCAGATCGCTTCTTTCCACTAACGGTGACAATGCATGTGCTAAAGCGGACAGGTTCCACAACGCCACACGCGGCTGCTGATCAAACGCGTAGCGGCCTTGATAATCGGAGTGATTGCCAATATAAGTCGGTTCATAATCGTCGAGAAAAGCAAAAGGACCGTAGTCAAAGGTTTGACCGAGGATAGACATGTTGTCGGTATTCATCACACCATGGGCAAATCCAACCGCTTGCCAATCGGCAATCATCTTAGCAGTACGCTCAACAATGTGACTAAACATGGCCGCATAAGGTTTTTCTTGTGTAAGGCAATCAGGGTAATGCCACTCAATCACTTTATCAGCCAGTTGCTTTTGCTCTGCTAATTGGTTGGTATAGAAAAAATGTTCAAAATGACCAAAGCGAATATGGCTCTGCGCTACACGTACCAGCAGCGCCCCTCGCTCTTGTTTTTCTCGATAAACGGGCGTGTCACTGCTCATCATCGCTAATGCTCTTGTGGTCGCAATCCCAAGACCCGCCATCGCCTCACTACACAAGTATTCACGAATAGTGGAGCGCAGTACGGCGCGGCCATCCCCCATACGCGAATAAGGCGTAAGCCCTGCACCTTTCAAATGCAGATCATACACTCCACCCGTTTTACTCTCGATTTCGGCCAACAGTAACCCACGGCCATCACCTAGATCAGGGTTATAAATACCAAATTGATGGCCCGCGTATTTCATCGCTAATGGCTTAAATTGCGCGGGAATAACTTGGCCAGACAGGCTGTGCAGTAGCTCATCATTAGGTTGTGTTGGTAAAGACAAATCCCCAGCCAGTGAGGCATTCCAAGCAACCCAACGCACATTGTCTAAAGGCGCTGGGTTCACTTGAGAATAAAAAACCGAGGGTAATTCACCATAGCGAGTGTGCAGTGTTACTTGATCCCAAATCGACATGCGAAGTCCTCATAATATGGTTTTTGGTTAGACTTTTGCACGTTAGCAAATACTTGAGCTCTAGACTAGGGTATTATTAGGCAAAGTTGTCACCTATTACAGGTCACATTCAAGGTGAAGTCGATGTTATCCATTTTTGATATTTTTAAAATTGGTGTGGGCCCTTCTAGCTCACACACCAATGGGCCAATGATTGCAGGCTATCAATTTAGCCAAATCATTGCTGATTTAACGCAAGTGGCAAGAGTGCAAATTGACCTTTACGGTTCATTATCACTTACAGGACGTGGCCACCACACTGATCGCGCCGTGATATTAGGTCTGCTGGGCAATAAGCCTGACACCATCAAAATCACCAGCGCCAATCAAGCGCTAGCGCATGCTATTGAACACGGTGAGCTTAATTTAGCGGGAAAAAAGCTCATTCCATTCCAGCTAAAAACTGACCTCCTCTTCCAAAATACTAATCTTCCCTTACATGAAAATGGTATGACGATTACCGCTTTTGGAGCGCAAGGAGAAACGCTAGCCTTTGAAACTTACTACTCGGTGGGAGGCGGTTTTGTTGCTACCGCCAAAGAGTTGGAACACGGTAGTGCAAATGCACCCGTGGAGGTCGAATTTCCTTTTACTTCTGCTGATGAATTACTCTTTAAAGCCGAAAAACATGGCTTAAGTTTAGGCAGTCTCGTTTTGCGCAATGAAATAGCGTTTCATGATCTTGAAACGATTAACCACAAAGCCGATCAAATTTGGAAAGTGATGTCGCTCTGCATGCAGCGCGGCTTTGAAACGGAAGGCATTCTCGAAGGTGGGTTGCATGTCACGCGCCGCGCACCAGCACTGCTCAAAAAGCTGGAAGCTAACGCGGCGATTGAAAGTGACCCAATGGAGATCATGGACTGGATTAACCTGTTTGCTTTCGCGGTCAGTGAAGAAAATGCAGCGGGAGGGCAAGTGGTCACCTCGCCAACCAATGGCGCGGCAGGAGTGATACCCGCCGTATTAATGTATTACCACCGCTTTATCCGAGAGCTTGACACTAAGCAGTTGAAAGATTTTCTCGCCGTGGCTGGCGCTATTGGTATTTTGTACAAAACCAATGCTTCTATTTCGGGGGCCGAAGTAGGCTGTCAAGGGGAGATTGGAGTCTCTTCCTCAATGGCAGCGGCAGGGTTGACCGCACTAAGAGGTGGCAGCAACGAACAAATTTGCATGGCGGCTGAAATTGCCATGGAGCATTCATTGGGTATGACATGCGACCCAATGGGTGGCTTAGTTCAAGTCCCTTGCATCGAACGCAATGCAATGGGAGCCGTGAAAGCGATTAACGCTTCACGCATGGCCTTAAAACGGACCAGCAAATGCTTAATTTCTCTAGATAAAGTGATTGAGACCATGTACCAGACGGGGAAAGATATGAATCGGAAATATCGTGAAACCTCGTTAGGCGGCTTAGCGTTAATCCACCTATCACCACCTTGTGAGTAGTAATACCGTTCAATCCTCATCAAGCCCTGTGTGAATACAGGGCTTGTTTAAGCGGTAAATTCAGGAATGCGTAACTCTTGGTTCTGAGTAATCGCTTCTCGCTGCACAATCCACTGAAAGCTGAGCGACAACACACAAATCTCAACCGCACAAACTACTAACCAGACGAGTGACAATAGTAATGTCAATGGCAGAAAATGCAGATTAAACAAGGGCTGTAGTAGTGCGTTGATAAGCATGGGGATCACGCCTATCAGCACAAATAGTGCTTTGGCGTGGGGCTTTGACATTTGCCACGCGACACTCAAACCTCTAGGTTGATGATCTAGTGCTGTTGCTGGCAAAACTAATGACCAGCGGGAGATAAACCAGCCAATAGGCAGCATTGCGGCATAGGTACAAAGCTGGATTAACCACATTGGCATAGTCACTATATTTGCCAGCGAGCCAATGATAAACATGGGTATGATTAGAATGGCAAACAGCATAGCGCCTAAAGCAGCCCACCATCCAATAAAGCGCAATTCACGCGAACTTAAATAAAAAATCGTGCTCAAACGGCAAGATTTTTCACCCAGCAGAACCAAACGATGCAAGCGCACTGTCGCCATCGCCGCCGTTACCGTATAAAGCACATAAACAATGACATTCGTTAATGTGAACAACTGTTGTGGATCATCAAAGTCAACAACACCAATCGTGAAATAGAGATTCACCACCAAAAAAGGTGAAGATTGCAGCATGAGAGTCAGCCAATTTTTTTGGACTAATTTTAACGCACTGACCACAGTATACTGAATCGGTAGCTGCTGATATTCCATGAATCTATTCCCTGACAAATAAGTAAGGTTAATATATCGAAAATAGATCCCACTTGTTCTAAAAGCTCTGTGATGCCAATCCAACTCCCTGCACTCATTGATAACAATCTTATTGGTATCTCATATTAGTGACTCGGCAACGAGGCGCTATTCTGAATAAAGAGACAATCGCTGACACTGAGGTATCTCACCGCATTTGAAAAGTTCATGCTAGAATGCGCCGAATTTGCGATGAGTTGCACTCAAAGTATTAGGGCGTAGCGCCTTACGATGAGAAAGCCATCGCTTGCTAACTGTTTTGACTTTTTAACTCTGAGAGCCCGCATGCCATTTTCCAACCTAGGATTGAGCGATCCAATCTTAAAAGCCGTTCACGAACTCGGCTATTCTGCCCCAACACCGATTCAAGAACAGGCAATCCCAGCCATTTTGACGGGTAAAAATGTCATTGCGGCAGCGCAAACCGGCACGGGTAAAACCGCTAGCTTTGTACTGCCCATTTTGCAGATGCTTAGTCAAGGAACAACTCAGCGCGCCAAACGTGTTCGCGCATTAATTTTAGCGCCCACTCGCGAATTGGCTCTGCAAGTGGAAGAGAACGTCACTCAATACGCAAAGTATCTGCCCTTAACCTGCCTTGCGATGTACGGCGGTGTCGATTCGCAAAAACAAAAACAACGCTTGATTGAAGGGGTGGATATTTTGATCGCCACGCCGGGGCGCTTGCTTGATATGTATGGCCAACGCGCCGTTCATTTTGATGAGCTTGAAGTGTTGGTGATGGATGAAGCTGACCGCATGCTCGACATGGGTTTCATTGAAGACATCAATAAAATTGTTGATCGCCTACCACTAAACCGTCAGAACTTGCTGTTTTCGGCGACCCTTTCTCGCCCAGTGCGCGAGTTGGCCAAATCAGCCATTAATGATCCGATTGAAATTGATGTCGCTGGTTACAACCGCACGCCAAATCAAATCGAGCAGTGGATTATCACTGTCGATAAAGATCAAAAATCTGCACTACTGAGCCATTTGATTACTGAAAACCAATGGCAACAGGCGATGATTTTCATCGAAACCAAACACGGTGCGGCAAAGCTGGCGAGCCAACTGGAAAAGCGTGGCATTGCGGCAGAGGCGTTTCACAGTGGCCGTAGCCAAGAAGTTCGTGAAAAATTATTAGCCGATTTCAAAGCAGGTAAACTGCAATTTTTGATTGCAACGGGCGTTGCCGCGCGCGGTATTGATATTGATAACTTAGAAAGAGTGGTGAATTACGACTTGCCTTATCCTGCGGAGAACTACATTCACCGTATTGGACGAACCGGTCGTGCTGGTGCAACCGGTGAAGCAATTTCTCTCGTATCACGCGATGATTTTAAAAACTTGTGCATGATTGAAAGCCGCTTAGGACATTTGCTTGTGCGTAAAGAAATTGAAGGTTTCACACCGAAAAAAGACGTGCCTATTTCCATTTTAAATTACCACTTGAAAAAGCGTGATAACGAGCACTCAAGTGCACCGCGTCGTAGCCCTCGCCCTAAACAAGAAAAACGCTCATAAGCATAATGCTTCTTTACAAATCCCACCGCCCGGTGGGATTTTGTTGACTAAACCATTCCCGCATCACACTTTTACGCCTTCTTTCTCTCTACGCCCCAAAATCACTACTCAAGGATGATTCTGTCTTCATCAACTTCTATTAGCCTGCAACTCATCTCCTATTTCTCGCATCCCATCATCGCTTAGGTTGACACGTTATGGCTTACAACAAATACACTATCTATCAAGTTTTCACGCGCTTATTCGGTAATACAAACTGTTGCTACACACCTTGGGCAACGAAAGAACAAAATGGCGTCGGTAAATTAAGTGACTTCACTGACGATGCACTCAATGCAATTCATCAACTTGGGATCACTCATATTTGGTATACCGGTGTTTTACATCACGCACTGGTGGGTGATTACCGTGCATGGGGAATAGAGAATGATCACCCAAGTGTTGTCAAAGGTAGAGCGGGCTCGCCTTACGCCATTAAAGACTACTATTCGATAACCCCTGATTTAGCCGACGACCCAGCTCAGCGTAATCACGAATTTGAAGCCTTGATTAAGCGTACACACCAAGCGGGTATGAAAGTCATCATCGACATTGTCCCTAACCACGTGGCGCGCCAATATCAAGGGCTCAATAACCCTGTCGGAGTCAATGATTTTGGTGAAAATGATGATACCAGTGTGCAATACGCCAGGGACAATAACTTCTATTACCTACCCGACACCTCCTTTAAACTGCCAGATATTCCCACCTCATTGCTACCGTTGGGCGGTGAATGCCACCCAGATTTAGCCACCCCGTTTTACGAACACCCCGCAAAATGGACAGGCAATGGATCTCGTTTAGCCAAGCCGAACATCGATGATTGGTATGAAACCGTCAAAATAAACTACGGCATCAAACCTGATGGAAGCAAAGATTTTACCGAACTTCCGCAGCAATACCGTTTTCTATCTCACCTTGAACACGCCGTTTTCTGGCAAGACAAAAGTGTCCCGGATTCATGGCGTAAATTTCGGGATATCGCTCTTTATTGGCTCGATAAAGGCGTGGATGGCTTTCGTTATGATATGGCCGAAATGGTACCGATTGAATTTTGGAGCTATCTCAACTCGGCAATTAAACTACACAACCCCGATGCTTTTTTAATGGCAGAGGTGTATCAGCCAGATTTATACCGCGATTACATCCAGCTCGGGAAAATGGACTATCTGTACGACAAAGTCGACCTTTACGATAGTCTCAAAGCCATCATGCAAGGACACGGCTCTACCAAAGAGATTGGTCGTATTGAATATCAACTGCGCGACATTGAGCATCACATGCTGCATTTCTTGGAAAACCATGACGAGCAGAGAATTGCCTCGCCTGAATTTGCAGGGGAAGCACATAAAGCACGCCCAGCCATGTTGATTTCAGCCTGTTTATCCAGCTCACCAACCTTGCTTTATTTTGGGCAAGAAGTGGGCGAACCGGGAGCGGAACATGCCGGCTTTGGCCAGCCTTCTCGCACCTCTATTTTTGACTATATCGGTGTTCCACAACACCAAAAATGGATGAATAACGGCGCATTTGATGGTGGCCAATTAAACGAGAGCGAGAAGCAGCTGCGCCATTTCTACTCAACATTACTGAATTTAGTCAAACAGAGCCCCGCACTGACCGGTGAATATCATGATCTGTACGCCGCCAATGTTGAACACTTCTCCGACCAACAAGATTACTTATTTGCCTTTGCTCGCTCTAACCCGTCACAAAAGCTGATCATCGCAGCGAACTTCAGTGCCACAAGTGGCAAAACCGTAAAACTGCATTTACCTAAAGCATTGACCACTTATTGGCAGTTAACCTGTGGTGAGCACACTTTATTCGATCCGCTAAATCAACAAACGCTGACGCTCTTCGTCAACGAACAAGAGAGCTATGTGATGATCGACTTCACCCCACTTTCGACCCATTTCATGGTTCTCAATAATATTTAAACCTCAAAGAGAGTCATTGGTCTTCTTTCAATACAACAAGCCAGCATCTTCATCGTGCTGGCTTGTTTTGCTAAACGCTATAAGGTTAAGGCTTGCTTTAAGTGACTTTCATTAACACGGGCTCTTGATCAGATTCCCGCTCATGCTGATTGGGCAAAATGCCTAAAGTATGTAAAAAGGTTTTGAGCATGATGGCGTAAATGAACATCATAGGAAGGCCTGCGACCACACAAAGCGACTTAATGGTTTCAATCCCTCCCCCAGCCAAAAATACACTTAAACTGATCAGCCCAATCGCACAGGCCCAAAGCAATTTTACTCGATTATCGGGATCACCATTCAAAGCCAATTCATTGGTGGTGAGCATCGCCGTCGCAACACTCGCACTGGACATAGTGGTCAGCATCAATAAAAACTGAATGAGCAGAAATAGCCCAAGCACCCCATTTCCCCCAGGCAAGGTTTTTATCAATGAAACCACTGCGTAGGTTAAGCCACCTTCTGCCATCCAGCCCTGAACGGGTAAACCGCCCAGCATTTGAGCCCACACCGCATAGCCACCAAAAATGGAGATAAAAAATGCGCAGCCCAAAGCGCCCATCGAGATGGTGTACAAAACCACTTCACGAATCGTTCGTCCACGAGAAATTCGCGTGATGAATAGGCCCATCATAATCAAGTACGCGTAATACCAAAACCAATAGTACTGAGTCCAGCCTTGTGCAAAACCACTTTGCTGAACAGGGTCTGTCCACAATGACATTCTAAAGAAATTATCCAACATCACGCCCAGCGAGTCAGTGAAACTATTAAGAATGAAAGAAGGTTGAGTCGCCAATAATACAAACAGGGCAAACAACACTGCCATGCTGACTGTCCAGTTAGAAATCATGTTGATACCTTGATTAAAACCAACCCCCATCACAACCACTAACGCCGCCACAAAAAGCACAATAATTGTGCCTTGTAAGCCAAGGCTATTCTCAATCTGTAACAGCTCTGCCACACCGGCGCTGACCAAGGTCACAGTTAAGGCTAGCGAGCTAGCAAACGCGGCCAACGTACCAAAAATCGACAATAGATCGATACTTTTTGCCACCAAAGGATGGTCACCCACTACCGAAGAACACAAACTGGAAACTTTTAACGTGCGTTTTTTTTGTACATAAAATGCATAAGCAAACGGAATCGCTGGAAAGCAGTAAATCGCCCAGCCTGTAATGCCCCAATGAAAAATAGAGTAGGTAACGGCCCATGCCGCAGCAGGATAACTATTAGGCTCAGCAAATAACGGCGGTGATTGTAAGTAATACATCGGCTCACCTATCGCCCAGTAGATGAGTGACGCCCCGACACCAGCGGTAAAAATCATCCCGCCGTAAGAAAAATTACTGTATTCAGTTTTTTCTTCACCTAAACGAATGCGGCCGTATTTCGAACACGCCAGCCACAATAAAAAAAACACTAACGCCAAACTTGCCATCTGTACTAACCAGCCAAACCAGTGGCTCACCCAGCCCATAGCTTGCGCCGCCATCGCTTGAGAGGTGGCTGGATAAAGCGCAGATACCGTTAACAAAACAAGCACTAACGCAATCGCAGGAAAAGCCAATCCATAATTAAGATTTTTCAAAACTGCGCCTCCATTCATAAAGTGCTTGAATATGGCGAGGGGTGATGCCACAACATCCACCGATCACGGTTGCACCGAGGGCATACCACTGCTTGGCAAATGCGAGATAATCTTCTGCACTAAACTCACGCATGGCTTGTACGGTTTCGTTAGCGGCGTGATCCGATTTAATCGGCGTAAAACTGTTTGCATAAACGCCGATTTCAATCTTTTGCGCTCGGCCTTCCAACACCATTTTCGCCTGTTGAATGGCATCAGCCATCACCTCAGGTATTGAGCAGTTAAAGAAAATACCCGCCCCACCCGCAGAATAGATTTGTTCTGCGGCTTCAGACACTGACTGCCCAGAACGCAATTGTGCGATATTAGAGTCATCTTTCAGAGTCAGTGCGTAATAGCAAGGCTTCGTTGATGAGGCAAACACCGATTGAATCATGCTCAACTCTTCTAAACTGGCAATCGTCTCCGCTAACCAGACGTCCACATAAGGATCTTGTGCTTGATACAAAGTGAGTGAAATCGCTCGTGCGACTTCGGCTTGAAAGAGATCAGGCCGATAGCTTCCCATAGCCGGTGGCATAGAA
>NZ_CAWNHY010000309.1:0-13691 GCF_963874335.1 Vibrio sp. V10_P2A27P122
TGCGTGGAAGTATATCGTATTGGCCGCCACTTTGGTTGTGCTTGCCTTGAGCGCTATACCCACCTGGTACGGCGAACAGCCGTCTATTCAACTGCAAGTCTCCTCTAAAAATGAGACGCTTAATTCAGTCGTGGAATTAACTCATCTACTCGAAAAAAACGATATTGCGGTACAAAACATACAGCAGCAAGGTGGGAAAACGACCTTAGTCTTTGCTGATGAAGTCCAGCAAACGCACGCCAGAGAATTACTCGATGGCATGATTGAAAAAGAAGACAGTATTACGTTCTCTTACGTTTCGGTTGCACCAACATGGTTGACAAATTTAGGTTTTAACCCGATTAAACTAGGATTGGACCTGCGTGGTGGTGTGCAATTTTTGCTGAACGTTGACGTGGATAAAGCGTTCCAAGAGCAACGTGACAGCATGATCGATACCGTGAAAGATAAGCTGCGTGACGAGCGTCTTCGCAGCGTGAAAGTTAGCTCTGAAGGTATTGATGGCTTCAAAGTAATGAGCAATTCAGCGGAAGATCTCAATAAAATCAATGCATTTCTTAAAGAGACTTACTCAGGGTGGGATATCCAACGCTCTTCTGATCAACTGCTGATCAAGCCTTCAAAACAGAATCGAGTCGATTTCCAATCAACGACGCTGCAACAGAACCTCAAGATTATGCGTGATCGCATTGAAGAGCTGGGCATCACTGAAGCCATGGTTCAGCGCCAAGGCGAGCACAGCATTCGTATCGAATTACCGGGCGTGCAAGACCCATCACAAGCGAAAAACGTGATTGGTGCGACGGCAAGCCTTGCTTTTTATGAGGCGAAATCACCCAGCGAAGCGTTTACGTCGCAAGACATTGTTCTAAAAGATGAAAATGGCCGCAATGTTGTACTTACTAAACGCCCTGTATTAACCGGCGATCACATTGTTAATGCGCGCGCAGGTATTGACCAAGTGGGAATGTCTGAGGTCAACATCTCGCTTGACCACGCGGGTGGCAAAATCATGAGTGATTTTTCATCCAAGCATATCGGTAAGCCGATGGCGACCGTGTACCGTGAATACACCACCAATGCTCGTGGCGAAACAGAGCGTAGCGAAAAAGTGATCAGTGTTGCGACCATTCAATCGCAGTTGGGTAGCCAATTTAGAATCACTGGTGCAGGTTCGATGGAAGAAGCACAGCAGCTGGCTTTATTGCTGCGCGCTGGTTCATTAACCGCGCCTGTGACTATCGTAGAGGAGCGTACCATCGGCGCTTCATTGGGCGCAGAAAACATTCAAAATGGTTTTGCCGCATTAGCCTTAGGTATGGCATTAACGCTGACTTTTATGGCGCTTTGGTATCGCCGTTTAGGTTGGGTGGCGAATGCGGCGTTGCTGTTTAACATGGTGTGTCTCATTGGTCTGATTGCCTTATTGCCGGGTGCTGTACTGACCTTGCCGGGGATTGCAGGTCTAGTTTTGACGGTTGGCATGGCTGTCGATACCAACGTGCTGATTTTTGAACGCATCAAAGACAAAATTGCAGAAGGACGTAATTTCGCCCAAGCGATTGATTCTGGGTTTAGCAGCGCTTTTAGCACCATTCTTGACGCCAACGTCACCACTATGATCACCGCCGTGATTCTGTATTCGATCGGTAATGGTCCAATCCAAGGCTTTGCCCTGACCTTAGGGCTCGGCATTATGACCAGTATGTTCAGCGGTGTGTTTGCTTCGCGTGCGGTTATCAATCTCATTTGGGGACGAGATGCTCGTCGTGATGTAAGGGTATAAACATGATTGATTATTTGAAAAACCATATTCGTCCAATTCGTTACATCACGAGCGTACTCTCTGTGACATTGATGCTGATCTCATTAGTGGCGTTTGGTGTGAAAGGCCTCAACATGGGTTTGGATTTTACTGGTGGGATGGTCACCGAAGTCACGGTCGATAAAACCCTCACCAACAAAGAGTTACTGCAAGCGTTGAAACCTACATTAGGAGATTCAACGATGCTCACCAAAGCAGGTGAAGAAGGACGTTGGGTTATCCGCTACGCGCTTCCTGAAAGCGATCAAGAGACGCCTAACATTCCAACTTTGCTCAGCGACGTCTCTGAGCATGTGACGGTGGTGAGCAACAGTATGGTCGGCTCGCAAGTGGGGCAAGATCTGGTGGAGCAAGGTAGTTTAGCGTTGATGATCTGCTTACTGTGTATCTTAGGTTACTTGTGTTTCCGCTTTGAATGGCGTTTAGCGAGCGGCTCTTTGTTAGCCTTGCTGCATGACGTTATTTTAGTGCTCGGTTTCTTTGCTCTGACACAGATGGAGTTCAACCTAACCGTGTTTGCGGCGGTACTGGCGGTATTGGGTTATTCATTGAACGACTCTATTATCATTGCCGACCGTATTCGTGAACTGCTCGTGGCCAAGCAAAGTACGCCAACCAAAGAGATTACCGACCAAGCTGTGATTGCGACGTTCTCACGCACTATGGTGACTTCGGGTACGACATTACTCACCGTTTCCGCATTGTGGTTAATGGGCGGGGAGCCGCTTGAAGGGTTTGCTATTGCAATGTTCATCGGTATTATTTCTGGAACTTGGTCTTCAATCTCAATCGGGACTGTGTTACCAGAGTGGTTGAAACTTGAACCTAAACATTACTTGCCCGTAGTGGTGGATTCCGCGCCTTAGTATTTCTGCGCATGTCATTTAAAGTGAAGTAAAAAAATCCGCCTTATGTACAGGCGGATTTTCATTGGTAGTTGATTATAAATTACGGTAGGAAGTGTAATTTATAGTTCTTTATCTTTACTCAGTGACAGCAACCAAAGTGAAACGGCGGCAACCACCGCAAAGCCGCCGAAGATAATAACAGGCATCGCGCTGTAACCAAGAATATGCCAAATTACCGATTCTAATGTACTCATGGGTTAATTCTCCTATTGCCAGCCTTCAACGCCTTGCATGTCTGGCAGTTTATGTGCAATACCTTTATGGCAATCGACACAGGTTTTTTCACCACTAGCAAGGGCGGTAGAGTGCTGTTTGGCACTGCGTGGACCTTGCTCTGAAAAATCCATGTATTCGAACTCATGGCAGTTGCGGCACTCTAATGAGTCATTATTTTTCAATCGTGACCACTCACGCTCCGCGAGATGTGCTCGACGTGCTTGAAACTTTTCGGGTGTGCTAATGGTGCCTAATACCACATGAGCAAACAACTCTTTGGAGGCTTGCACTTTGCGGATAATCTTGTCTGTCCACTCATGGGGAACATGACAGTCAGAGCAGATAGCACGTACGCCGGAACGGTTAGAATAGTGAATCGTCTCTTGGATCTCAGCCACAATCGGTGCATGACAGCCTGAGCAGAATTCTTCTGAGTTTGTTGCTTCCATACCGGTGTTAAATGCGCCCCAAAATAGCAGACCACCTGCAAACCCCATGAACAATACGATGCCAACGGCCGCTTTACTTGGGCTTGTGAGCCTTTTCCAAAACGCTTTTAATAATTTCATAAATAGCCTCTTAAGTTATTATCTGGCTACGATTAGCGAAGTGAATCAACGGATTTGAACTCATTTTCCACCAAAGGCTTCGCAATGGCTTGCGGTACATGGCACTGTAAACAGAAGTAACGGCGCGGTGAGACGTCAGCTAGCACCGCATCTTCACGGTTAACATAGTGGGTCACACTGATTTTGGTTGCGCCCATCTCTTTGGCATTTTTCCAACTGTGACAAGCAAGGCACTTATTGGCGTTTAGCGACACTTCGTAGCCACGAATGTTATGCGGGATCAAAGGTGGCTGATAGACGTATTCGCTTTCAAGCGCTTGATCTCTTGGGTACTTCTTAAAGTCGTCTGCAGGACGAGTCTCTTCAAGTTGCGTTGCGCCACGCAGCGATTCCAGCCCACCGTTGCCGCCGGGGTTATTCAGTTCCGCCTGTACCGTTTGGCCAAATAAAGCCCCAAAAGATAAAAGGGCGATCAGTAGTTTTTTCATCTTAAATTCTCCGCCTAATGGCTCATTCTGAGATCGGCTCCCCATAGGGCAGCCGATGCATTCATTAACTGGCTTACGCTACTTTAGTGATTTTTACCGGACATTTTTTGAAGTCTGTCTGCTTCGACAGTGGGTCCGTGGCATCTAAAATCAGCTTGTTAATCAAAATGCGAGCATCAAAGAATGGGATAAAGACCAAACCATGCGGTGGACGATTTCGGCCGCGCGTTTCCACACGAACACGAACTTCGCCGCGTTTGTTGGAAATCAATACTTCATCACCACGTCGTAACCCACGCGCTTTGGCGTCATCTGGGTGGATGTAACAGAGCGCATCGGGTACGGCTTTATAAAGTTCAGGCACGCGCCGCGTCATAGTGCCGGTGTGCCAGTGTTCTAACACGCGGCCCGTACACAGCCACATATCAAATTCGGCATCAGGTGATTCCGGCGGCGCTTCATAAGGAGCGGAGATGATCCACGCTTTACCATCCGGTTTGCCGTAGAAATCCCAATCAGATCCTTTTTTCGCATAAGGGTCAGAGCCTTCTTTAAAGCGCCATAACGTTTCTTTGCCATCCACAACTGGCCAGCGTAAACCGCGAACGTTATGGTAGGTATCATAAGGAGCTAAGTCGTGGCCGTGACCGCGTCCGAAGCTGGCGTACTCTTCAAATAACCCTTTTTGTACATAGAAACCGAAGTGATGTGCGTCATCGTTCAGTTCACGCGCTTCTTCAAGCGGGAATTGGTCAACCTGTCCGTTTCTGAACAGCACATCAAACAGGGTTTTACCGCGATATTGTGGCGCTTTGGCGAGCAATTCTTCTGGCCACACTTCTTCCATTTTGAAGCGTTTAGAGAACTCCATCACTTGCCATGAGTCTGATTTTGCTTCGCCCACAGTACCAACTTGTTGATACCAAGCTTGAGTGCGGCGTTCAGCATTGCCGTAAGCGCCTTCTTTTTCCACCCACATTGCAGTAGGGAGCACTAAGTCGGCCGCTTGTGCTGTGGCTGTTGGATACGGGTCAGACACGACGATAAAGTTTTCTGGGTTGCGATAACCCGGTAAACGTTCTTCGTTAATATTCGGGCCTGCTTGCATGTTGTTATTACACTGCACCCAGTAAGCGTTGAGTTTGCCATCTTTGAGCATTCGGTCTTGCTGTACCGCGTGAAAGCCCGGTTTTTCAGGAATGGTGCCTTGTGGAAGCTTCCATGTCTTTTCAGCAATCGCGCGATGTTTGGGGTTTGCCACTACCATGTCCGCAGGCAAGCGATGAGAAAAGGTTCCGACTTCACGTGCCGTGCCGCAAGCGGATGGCTGGCCTGTTAATGAAAATGGACTGTTGCCAGGTGTGGCAATTTTGCCTGTCAGTAAGTGCAAGTTGTAGACCAAGCTTTGCATCCAAACACCGCGAGTATGTTGGTTCATGCCCATAGTCCACAGTGACATCACTTTGGTGTTAGGGTCAGCGTACTGTTTTGCAAGCGCGATCAGTTTATCTTCGGCAACGCCTGACATTTGCGCGGCTTTTTCAACCGTATAAGGTGCAACCGAGGCTTTATAAGCTTCAAAGTCAATCGCAGTAACATCACCGGAGTTTGCATTTTTCGCTTTAACTTGCAATGGGTGCTCGTCACGCAGGCCATAACCAATATCCGTAGTCGCTTGTTTGAAGTGGGTATGTTTATTGACGAAATCCCAGTTCACCGCATTGTTTTGAATAATGTAGTTGGCGATGAAGTTGGCGATGGCAAGGTCACTTTGTGGGTGGAAAATGTAACCGTGGTCGGCCAGCTCAAACGAACGATGATAATAAGTCGAAAGGACATTTACTTTAACGTGTGGGTGACTTAAACGACGATCGGTAATACGAGTCCAAAGAACCGGGTGCATTTCGGCCATGTTTGAACCCCAAAGCACAAAGGCATCAGCGTGTTCAAAATCATCATAGCAGCCCATCGGTTCATCAATACCAAAGGTGCGCATAAATCCAACAACGGCTGAAGCCATGCAGTGACGAGCGTTCGGATCAATGTTATTAGAGCGAAAGCCCGCTTTCATTAGTTTAACGGCGGCGTAACCTTCCATCACGGTCCATTGGCCTGAACCGAACATGCCAACACTGGTTGGCCCTTTCGCTTTTAGAGCTTGTTTCCACTTTTCAGCCATCACATCGAAAGCCTGATCCCACGACACTGGCGTGAACTCTCCATCTTTATGGTATTGGCCATCTTTCATGCGCAGCAGTGGCTGTGTTAAGCGATCTTTGCCATACATGATTTTTGAAAGGAAGTATCCTTTAATACAGTTCAACCCTTTGTTAACGGGCGCTTCAGGGTCACCTTGTGTGGCAACCACTTTGCCGTTTTGGGTACCGATTAATACTGAACAGCCCGTACCGCAGAAACGACAAGGCGCTTTATCCCAAGTGATTTTTGTTTGGTCTGAGCTGGCAATCAAGTTTGTAGCGCTGGCGGGTAGAGTAATACCAGCGATAGCGGCTGCGGATGCGGCTGCGTTTGCTTTCACAAACGCGCGTCTTGTCATTTTCATACGTCATCCTCAATGTGGGAATGTTGTGTTCCAGTGTTGGTATCCGTGTCATCCAGCCCACTTTCTATTTGGTGATAAACCAAAGCGGTGCTGAGAACATGTGGTAAGTTGTTAATCGCATCGATGGTGTCAGTAACGAAGCCTTGATTTTCCGTTTCCAAAACGACGATCATTTTCCCTTCGTTGCTTTGGCCATACACTTCGGCGTTCTCAAACGATTCGATTGTCGCTTTGAGCGCTGCTAAATGTTCAGGTACGACGTGAACGATCAAACTTGAAATATGTACTTCATTGAGTGACATGTTTATCTCTCATTATTATTAATATTGCTCACACGGATGGCCGAGGTTGGACAGATGGAAACGCACGCGCCACATCCGTTACAGGCATCAATATCGACATTCGGTTGCGCCACTTTTCCGATCACTAAATTGAACGTTATAGCGCTGACTTCACATGACTCAGCGCAGCTACGACACTCCACATTGCGTTTAGCCAAGCAGCTTTCTTCGATCTTTGCTTTAGCCAGCCACGGTTGTGTTGAGCGCGGTGCGAAAATTGGCTCTGGGCAGCTCTGCGCGCACTGATAACAAAAGGTGCACTCATCAATATGAAAATCTATGGTTGGGAAGCCGCCATCACCTAAGGTGATGATCTTTGTTTCGCACGCGTCTAGGCAGCGGCCGCAGCGAGTGCACTCATCTGAAAAGGAGAGGGGGTGAGCAATCCAAGGCAAGCGGACAATGGTGTCATCGACCTGATTACGAGAAAAAAAACGCCTTTTCGAGAGATCAACCAAAGTGCATTCCTGTATTTGTTAACAAATCTTCATTTATCCATACACAAATTGTAGTTTTTGTCCTATTTCTATAAATACCCCCAAGGAGGTAATTGGCTAGGCATGTTGTTTTAGATCAATAAATTCAAGCGCGAGTGATCACATATTGAATGGCTTTAACGACAGCGGCGCCCAATCAGATACAATAGGCAAGGAGAGGTTCACGGAGAGATGTTTTGAGAAAACGATCCAAACAGTCGGTCACCAGCACCATTGCCAAAGCCATGGTGTCGATTTTACTGTTATCGGTTGCCATCACAGGCTACGCCATTTTTACACTCGCTTCCTCACTCAATGATGCGGAAGCGGTGAACGTTGCTGGTTCAATGCGTATGCAAAGCTATCGATTGGCACATGATATTCAAAGTAACTCGGTGGATTATTCATCTCACATTTATCTTTTTGAACGTTCGCTTTATTCAGCATCAATGAAAGCATTACAGCGTTGGCCTGTGCCAAACGACATCACCAAAGATTATTATCAGTTGATCATTCGTTGGCACGAACTGAAAAGCTTGTTAAATAGCGAGAACAAAGACCGCTATCTTGATGAGGTAGCGAAATTTGTCAGCCAAATCGACCGTTTTGTCTTTAAGTTGCAGCACTTCTCAGAACAAAAGCTGATCCAACTGGCTTGGTTTGGCGGCATGGGGTTGGGTGGTGTGTTGTGTATCTCATTGTTTGTGGTGCATTTTATTCGTAAGGAAGTGGTGGGGCCATTGCGTTCGCTAGTGACCGCCAGTGAGCAGATCCAAAACCGTTCATTTGATGTATCGCTCAATGTCACCAGCCATAATGAAATGGGGATCTTAACCCGCACGTTTAATAAAATGGCCACCGACCTTGGTAAGCTGTACCTCGGTTTAGAGCAAGCGGTGAATGAGAAAACCCATAAGTTGCAAAATGCCAACCAAGCACTGCAAGTGTTGTATGACTGCTCGCAAGAGCTAACCGCATCGCGCATTAGCCAAGATAATTTCCAAGCGATTTTGCAACACTTGGTCACCATTGAAGGGGTCACATTTGCCCAGTTAGAAATTGGTGATGACGCGGGTAAAAGTACGCGCTTATCCGAAGGTGAGAGCAATGGGTTCTCCCTTTCTCCGCTTTTGCTGAGCTTAGATGGGATGCAACTGGGTTACTTGTATCTGCAATACAGCTTGCCTTGTCCAAATAGCGCCTTGATTGATAACTTCGTACAAATATTGTCGCGTGCCATTTATTATAATCAAGCACAGAAACAAGCCGAACAGTTGATCTTGATGGAAGAACGCGCCACCATCGCACGGGAACTGCATGATTCGTTGGCTCAATCGCTTTCGTATCTGAAGATACAAGTATCACTATTAAAACGCGTGATTGGCCGAGCAGAGACCCCGCACGCTGCAGAGAAAAAAGAGCAAATCATTTTAGATATTGATCAAGGTTTGTCGGGCGCTTACACCCAGTTAAGAGAGTTATTAACCACCTTTAGGCTAACGATTAAAGAAGGCAATTTTGGTCAAGCGCTTAAGGGCATGCTAGAGGAACTTGGCGAGCAAACTACGGCGGAGATAGTGCTTAATAATAATTTGTCATCGATTGATTTAGATGCGCATCAACAAGTGCATTTACTGCAATTGATCCGAGAAGCGACTATCAATGCTATCAAACACGCTCAAGCTAATGTTATTCAAGTCAACTGTGATGAATTAGACGATCAGGTGATGGTGACGGTCAAAGACGATGGGGTTGGCTTTGATCAACAGCGTGCTAGGCTCAATCACTATGGATTAAGCATTATGCAAGAAAGAGCGGCGCGGCTGCATGGCGCAGTGTCAGTAACCTCCGCACCCAATGCTGGGTGTGAAGTTATATTGAAATATAAACGTTCAAAGGATACAAATTTTGACGAGATGTAGAGTAATGCTGGTAGATGACCATCCTTTGATGAGACGTGGTATCAACCAGCTATTGAGTTTTGAAGATGACTTTGAAGTGGTTGCTGAAGCTTGTAACGGCAGTGAAGCCATCGCTTTGGCGCATGACATCGAGCCGGATCTCATTCTGCTTGATTTGAATATGAAAGGCATGTCAGGGCTCGATACGTTAACAGCGCTTCGTGCGGATGAATCAACCGCTACCATCGTTATTTTAACCGTATCAGACAGTGCGCTCGATATTGAAGCTATGGTGAAAGCGGGGGCTGATGGCTACCTTCTTAAAGATACAGAACCAGATGAGCTGGTGGAACTGCTTAGACAGGCCGCGACGGGTGTAAAAGCGTACAGCGAGTTTGTTGCTCAGTACCTTGCCGAACGTCATACGCATGAAGATCTTTTTGAGGCATTAACCGACCGTGAAACTCAGATTCTAAAAGAGGTCGCGAAAGGGTATCGGAATAAACAAATTGCGGATCGTCTGTTCATTTCTGAGTCGACAGTAAAGGTGCACATGAAGAGTTTACTGAAGAAGCTACGCGTCCCATCGCGCACGGCAGCAACGATTTTATACTTGGAGCGTTATAGCGAGAGTAAATAACACCTATTTGGAAATAGCGGTTTGAAAAAAAGGGCGTCCTGTTGGACGCCCTGATTGTCTGTCAACGTTATGCTGTCATCGGTACAAGGATTACTGTACCAATAATGACCGTGATTAAACCGAGGATGACAGGAACGGAAGTGCGTTTTACCACTTCAAATGGACTGATTTGACCCATACCAGCTGTTGCTACAACGACGCCTGATACTGGTGAAATGGTGCGCCCAAGGTTTGAAGCTTGCAGCATCGGGATAATGAGAAAGGCTGGATTCACGCCCAATTTAGCCGCCAACGATGGCGCTAACTCAACAAAGGCGTAGAACGGAGCGTTGCCTGAACCCGTCGCAATAGCGGCTGCTACGGTAAGGCCTGTCAAAATCAGCATCAAGGCTATGCCGCCTGCGCCTGCGGTTTCTGCAAGATGAAGCAGGTTATCAATTGCCCCAATCGACATCAAACCTTGTGCGAACACGCCCGCAGCAACCAATAACATCACCACGCCTTTGAATGCTTCGGCCATGCCTGCGTAGCATGATTCTAGATCTTCTAACGTCTCTTTACCTTTAAAACGCTTCGTCACGAAGTCAACCAATGCACCGATGAAGATGGATCCGACCACAATGGTGTAAATATCAAGGCTCAAACCTTGAATGGTTTCTCCGTTGAATAAGAACACACCCACAATAGGTAAGAATGGAAGAGCCGCATAGTAAGCCGGTGCTTTTACTTCGATGGCGGAAACATCGATTTTTTCCATCGGTGTATTGTCTTTCTTATCGAGATATTTGTTCCAGAAGAAGGCCGCGATCGCCATGACGATAATGGCGCAGATCGAAACAGGAAGAACCGTTTCCACGGCAAAAACGTGTAAAGGTAGGCCTGATTTTTCCGCCGCAATAACCACATCACCGGATGTCGGGGAAAGGATGATCGCAGCAGGAGATGCACATACCGCAACTGCGGCCGGACGAGAGATCCCCATCGCTACCATCATCGGAAATAAAGTGGCCATCAACAGTACGCCAAGACCCGTTGCTGAGCTCACCGCTAAAGACATCAAACATGCCACAATGTAAGCAGCAACCAGCAAGATATAAGGGGATGTAATAACCGAAAGAGGTTTAGAAAACTGTTTTACAACCACATTGTTGGCGCCGATGTGTGTCATGTACGAAGCAAAACCACACAGCAACATAATTTGCATGCCTAAACCGCCACCACTGTAACGCAACATGTATTTCACGAATTCGAGTGCATCCGTTACTGTGTTACCGGTTGAGGGTACTTTGGCTGGCAGCACTGAATAGCCAAGTGCGCCAGTTAATAGCAGTAAAACGATACCTGCGGTGAGTAACACACCGGCTGGCTTGTAACCTTTAACAATGAAATAACCCACCGCTACTGTTACCGCCAAGCCAATTAAAAGCTCTAGCATTTAAGTCTCCTGAAATTATGAACAATATTGCAAAAACGTGTATCAATTTATGACAAGGAATTTACCGAAAAGAATGCTGTAGCACGAGAGCAAGTTGAGCTTTAGATGATCTAAAACAATAAAATTATCAATTGATAACCTAGTTGAAAATTCTTTAACTTTGAATATGTTTTAGTCGTTCTAACTATTCATTTAGCAAATATGCGGCTAGAAGTTCTGTTAGAGGGGGGGATAATTTAAGCTAAGAAAAATGAAGCCACTTAAGGCATGGCTTCATCAAATCTGTAAAGTATGAATTTAGGAGTACTGACGCACAATGAGCTGCCAATTGGATTTTTGTAGTGCTAATTGTTGCTTCACTTGTCGATAGCGCAGCATCAATAGGGAGTGTTCATATCTACGAACCATATTGTTTTTTTTACTTTCGAGCAGCTGTTTCTTTAATTCATAATACTCTTGCAACTGCATGACTAAAGCGTCAAATTCACGTTGTATGCTGGCCATAACGAGTTGCTGATTGGGCAACGCGGCGATCTGTTTTTGCGCATGGCTTAATGCCATTAACGCTTTCGCTTTTTCTACCTTAAGGGGAGGAGAAGTGCGCAGTTTACCAGCCAACCCAAGCCACGAACACAGCTTGATCAGCCATTTTGTTGGGTCGTATTGCCACCAATAAATCCCATTACGATAATCGTTTTCAAAAATATGGTGATAATTGTGGTAGCCCTCGCCAAAAGTGAAGAAAGCCAAAATACCGTTATCGCGGGCTGTATTTTTATCAGTATAAGGCTGGCTACCCCATATATGAGCCAGCGAATTGATGAAAAATGTCGTGTGATGATTGAGCACTAAACGCAGTGCACCCACGATCAGTAACATGCCCAGTGTATCGTGATAAATAAAACCAAGGATCAGAGGAACGCCCAAGTTCATTGCGAGTGCCAAAGGCACATAATACTTATGCTGCCACATGACGATCTTATCTTTTTGAAGATCACGGCAGTTTGAGTAGTCATCGTACGTGGTTTTATTGTAGTGACGCAGCATCCAACCTATGTGTGAAAACCAGAATCCACGTTTGGCTGAATAAGGATCTTTGTCATTATTGTCTACATGCTTGTGATGAACTCGGTGATCAGAAGACCAATGTAGCGCACTGTTTTGCAGTGCAAACGCCCCACCTAATGCAAACAATAATCTCAGTGCCCAATGTGCTTCATAGGCTTTATGTGACCATAAACGGTGATATCCCGCGGTAATGGAAAGGTTGCAAAAGGAAAAACAAATCATCAGCCAAAGCCAATGCTCCATGCCGTAGCCAAATTGCCATCCATACAAAGGGGCTGCAATCGTCGCTAAGCCCAAGCTGAAGCTAAAAATGACGATGTTTATCCAGATAAGTGGTGGTTTTGATGCCGATTTCATGATTAAAATCCTTGAGCTTACAGTTGTTCGCTAGAATATCAGCGAACAACTGTAAGTCAAAGAGGTTTAATGATTCTTTTAAGGGATTGTGACTAGTATATTTTGCTTTTCTATTTGAACCGAATAGTATGAAAGACGATGTTAATCCTTACAGGAAGTAATAAGGACTAGAATATGGAAATAAAAGCAGCTGAATATTGCGATTTTGAAAGAATTGCTCAGCTACACGCTCAAAGTTGGCGAACTCACTACCAAGGCATATTAGGCAAAGAGTACCTTGATAACGACGTTCTAGAAGATCGTTTACTGATTTGGCAAACTCGCTTAATCAATCCACCATTTAATCAACATGTCCTACTGATTGAAGAGGGGGGGCTGCTGTGTGGGTTTATCTGCGCCTTTGGTAACCACGATTTTGACAAAGGCAGCATTATCGAGTCTCTGCACATTGATGAAAATTATCGAGGAAGGGGAATTGGTCGCCAGTTGATTCAAGAGATGGCGGCATGGTTTGAGCAGTATTTCCCTAATAGCGGTGTGTATTTGGAAGTAATGGCAGACAATAAGCAAGCCATCGAATTTTACGACTACTTAGCTGGTCGACCTAAAGGAGAGCGTTTATGGCGGTCTCCTTGTGGGCAAGATATTAAAGAGTGGGTTTATACTTGGACTAGCCCAACAGATTTGCTGGCTTCGGTCTCTTCTACGGTTGATTGAAACGCATAGTGCGCGGGCTATGTCTTCTTACCTATCGGTATTCGTGTGATTCGTTCTTGATGTATTGAGGAAGAGGCGATGACCAAACATGATTGCATCTTCCAGACACATGAGTTTTTAATCATCTAAAGTTTCCAAATGCTATAAATAGAAAAAGCCTCTGATAATCAAAGGCTTTTTCTTGATA
>NZ_CAWNHY010000310.1:0-47254 GCF_963874335.1 Vibrio sp. V10_P2A27P122
AATATATTATATTAATCTAGATGATTAGGTGGTAAATCCCATTGCAACATGATTTTTCACCAACAACTTGACCTTTTGCACCATAAGCTATAGGTTGTGAAGTCAGTGAAAATTAAAATAATCATTTTTGTTAAAATTTAAATTGAGAATGAACGCATAATTACCCACTTAAAACAACAAAAATAGAATAGTTAGTCATTTACTGTCTGGATGACAGAGAAGCAAAGGGAGAATTGCAATGGCTCTATATGATCCAAGTTTAGAGAAAGACAACTGTGGATTTGGTTTGATCGCCCACATGGAAGGCCAAACCAGCCATAAATTAGTCAGAACCGCGATTTCAGCATTAGATCGCATGACCCACCGTGGCGGCATCGCAGCCGATGGTAAAACCGGTGATGGCTGTGGTCTATTACTACAAAAACCAGATAGTTACCTACGACTCATCGCTGAAGAAAAAGGCTGGAAGCTCGCCAAACAGTATGCGATTGGTATGATTTTCTTCAGCCAAGATCCGGTTAAAGCGCAATCAGCGCGCGATATTATCAACAAAGAACTGGCGCAAGAAACACTCACAGTGACAGGCTGGCGAACCGTACCAACGAACCAAGCTGTACTTGGCCCTATTGCTGCCGAATCCGTGCCTGATATTCAACAAGTCTTTATTAGTGCTCCAGCGGGTTGGCGTGAACGAGACATTGAACGACGCCTTTACATTGCTCGCCGTCGCATTGAAAAACAGATCACCGAAGATCGTGATTTCTATATTTGCTCACTATCGACTCAAGTCATTGTTTACAAAGGCTTGTGCATGCCTGCAGACCTACCGCGCTTTTATCTTGACCTAGCTGATCTACGGATGGAATCAGCCATTTGCTTGTTCCACCAGCGCTTTTCAACCAATACTCAGCCACGTTGGCCACTGGCACAGCCGTTCCGCTACTTAGCGCACAATGGTGAAATCAATACTATCGAAGGGAACCGTCAATGGGCGCGAGCACGGGCTTACAAATTTGCATCTCCCCTACTACCGGATCTGCAAACCGCCGCGCCATTTGTCAATGAAACAGGTTCCGATTCATCAAGCTTAGACAACATGCTCGATCTGTTTTTAGCGGGGGGAATGGATATTTTCCGTGCCATGCGTATGTTAGTGCCGCCGGCGTGGCAAAATCACCCTGATATGGACCCAGACCTTCGTGCCTTTTACGACTTTAACTCAAAACACATGGAGCCGTGGGATGGCCCGGCTGGCATTGTGTTATCGGATGGCCGTTATGCTGCCTGTAACCTTGATCGCAATGGCCTTCGCCCTGCGCGTTATGTGATCACCAAAGATAAACTCATCACCCTCGCCTCTGAAGTCGGAATTTGGGATTACGCGCCCGATGAAGTGGCTGAAAAAGGCCGCGTTGGGCCCGGTGAACTGCTGGTGATCGACACCCGCCATGGGAAATTGTGGCAATCTAGTGAAATTGATAACGATCTCAAAAGCCGCCACCCTTATGGCGAGTGGATGAAAAATAACGTCCACCGATTAACGCCATTTTCTGAACTCAGTGACGACTTGGTGGGCGAGCGCAGCTTTGACAATGACGAGCTGAAAACCTATCAAAAACAGTTTGCAATGAGCAACGAAGAGATTGATCAAGTACTGCGCGTACTGGGAGATGTAGGCCAAGAAGCGGTGGGATCAATGGGTGATGATACGCCGATGGCGGTGCTCTCTTCGAAAGAGCGCTTGGTTACCGATTATTTCCGCCAAAAATTTGCCCAAGTTACGAACCCGCCTATCGATCCACTACGTGAAAAGCACGTGATGTCACTGGCCACCAGCATCGGCCAAGAGATGAACGTGTTCTGTGAAACCGATGGTCACGCTTATCGTGTTACCTTTGATTCACCTATCTTGCTCTATTCCGACATGCAACAGCTATTGGAGCTCAGCGACAAACACTATCGCAATACCATTTTAGACATCAATTACGATCCACAGCATAAGGATCTCAAGCAAGCTTTGCTCGAACTTTGCCAACAAGCAGAGGAGGCCGTACGCCAAGGCTCGGTATTGATCGTACTATCTGACCGCGCTTTGCATAAGGATAAACTGCCGATCCCAGCGGCAATGGCCGTGGGCGCAGTACACACTCGCTTAGTCGAAGCCAATTTACGCTGCGATGCAAACATCATTATCGAAACCGCCACCGCACGTGACCCTCATCAATTTGCGGTCTTAATCGGCTTTGGCGCAACCGCCGTCTACCCTTACTTGGCCTACGAAACGCTCGGCAAAATGATTGATGATGGCACGTTGGAAAAAAGCTATCGCGAGGTGATGCAAAACTACCGGTACGGTATCGACAAAGGTTTATTGAAAATCATGTCGAAAATGGGCATTTCAACCGTTGCCTCTTATCGCTGCTCGCAGCTGTTTGAAGCGGTTGGCCTACATAGCGACGTAGTTCAGTTGTGTTTTAAAGGCGTCACCACGCGTATTCAAGGTGCTAACTTCGAAGACTTCCAACAAGATCTATTTAATTTAGCGCGCAAAGCGTGGACCAAACGTAAAACGCTCGAACAAGGTGGCTTATTAAAATACGTGCATGGTGGTGAATACCATGCCTATAACCCAGATGTGGTTGGTACCTTACAAGCCGCAGTTAAATCAGGTGAAAGCGCCGATTACCAAAGCTTTGCCCAGCAGGTCAACGCACGCCCCGTCGCGATGCTACGCGATTTACTGCGCTTAAAAAAATCAGCGACACCGCTAGCACTGGAAAAAATCGAACCCAGTACGGAGCTATTTAAACGTTTTGATTCTGCGGCGATGTCGATTGGCGCCTTAAGCCCAGAAGCTCATGAAGCGTTAGCGACCGCAATGAACCGCTTAGGTGGCTACTCCAACTCTGGTGAAGGTGGGGAAGATCCACGCCGTTTTGGCACTGAACGTAACTCCCGTATTAAGCAGGTCGCATCAGGGCGTTTTGGCGTGACTCCGCATTACCTCACCAATGCTGACGTGCTGCAAATTAAAGTGGCGCAAGGAGCGAAGCCGGGTGAAGGTGGCCAACTTCCCGGCCATAAAGTGACCGCAGAAATTGCCAAGTTGCGCTATTCAGTACAAGGCGTAACCTTAATTTCGCCACCGCCGCACCACGATATTTATTCGATTGAAGATTTAGCCCAGCTGATTTTCGATCTCAAACAAGTTAACCCAAAAGCTTTGGTTTCGGTCAAATTGGTTTCAGAGCCGGGCGTTGGCACCATTGCCACTGGCGTTGCCAAAGCCTACGCCGATCTTATCACTATTTCTGGTTATGACGGCGGTACAGCGGCTAGCCCGCTCACCTCGGTAAAATACGCTGGTAGCCCTTGGGAACTCGGCCTTGCTGAAACCCAACAAGCGTTAGTCGCAAACGGCCTGCGCCACAAAATTCGACTTCAAGTTGACGGTGGTCTAAAAACAGGACTGGACGTGATTAAAGGCGCGATTTTAGGTGCCGAAAGCTTCGGTTTTGGCACAGCTCCTATGGTCGCGATGGGCTGTAAATTCTTACGGATTTGCCACCTTAATAACTGTGCGACGGGCGTAGCAACGCAAGATGAAACGCTGCGTAAAGAGTATTTCAAAGGCTTACCTGAGATGGTGATGAACTATTTCATCGGTCTTGCCGACGAGGTCCGTGGTTACTTGGCACAGTTGGGCGTTGAAAAGCTCACCGATCTGATTGGCCGCACCGATTTACTAGAAGTACTTGAAGGGATGACCGCCAAGCAAAGCAAATTGGACTTATCCGGTTTATTGGAAGCGCCAGTATCCGCTCAGGGTCATCCGCTTTACTGGACTCAACCCAATACACCGTTTGATAAAGGACAACTTAACCAACAATTTGTCGATGACGCTTTAGCGGCAGTTGAAGCACAACAATCGATCAGCTTGTATTACAACGTACAAAATACTGACCGCTCGCTCGGTGCTCGCCTATCTGGTGAAATCGCCAAACGTTATGGTAACCAAGGTGTGGCCGCCTCGCCGATTAAAATTTATCTCGATGGCACAGCAGGTCAGTCATTTGGTGTATGGAACGCGGGTGGTGTTGAGCTTTACCTTACTGGTGATGCCAATGACTATGTTGGTAAAGGGATGGCAGGCGGAAAGCTGGTCATCAAACCCCACCTTGGTACCGCTTTTAACTGCAACGACGCTACGATCATCGGCAACACCTGTTTATATGGCGCAACTGGCGGCAAGCTGTTTGCGGCTGGCAAAGCGGGAGAGCGTTTTGGTGTGCGTAACTCTGGCACTATCACGGTTATCGAAGGCGCTGGTGATAACGCTTGCGAATACATGACAGGCGGAATCGTCGCCATTTTGGGTGCAACAGGCGTTAACTTTGGCGCGGGTATGACGGGCGGCTTTGCTTACGTGATGGATGAAAACGGTGATTTCCAAGGTCGAGTCAACAGTGAATCAGTAGAGGCTATTTCATTGCAAGATCTCTACATTCACCAAGAACATTTACGTGGTTTAATTGCCGAGCATTTGGAAGAGACGGGGTCGGTGCATGCTGAACAGATCTTAGCGAACTTTGATGAATGGATTCCAAAGTTCTATCTCATCAAACCCCAAGCGGCGGATCTGCAAACCCTACTCGGCCATCAAAGCCGCAGTGCCGCCGAACTTCGCGTTCAAGCGCAATAATTGGAAGGAGCCAGATTAATGAGCCAGAACGTATACCAATTTATTGATGTGAATCGAGTTGATCCGGCAAAAAAGCCGCTCACTATTCGCAAAATCGAGTTCGTCGAAATCTACGAACCCTTTACCAAACAGCAAGCGACCGCTCAAGCGGATCGCTGCTTAGATTGCGGCAACCCTTACTGCGAATGGAAATGCCCAGTACACAACTACATTCCGCAATGGCTAAAACTGGCCAACGAAGGGCGCATTATTGAAGCCGCTGAACTCTCGCACCAAACCAACAGCTTGCCCGAAGTCTGTGGGCGAGTCTGCCCACAAGATCGCCTCTGTGAAGGCTCTTGTACCCTAAACAATGACTTTGGTGCGGTCACCATAGGTAACATCGAAAAATACATTAACGACAAAGCGTTTGAGATGGGCTGGAAACCAGACATGTCGCACGTGGAGTGGACGGATAAGAAAGTGGCGATCATTGGTGCAGGCCCAGCAGGCCTAGCCGCAGCCGATATTTTAGTGCGCAACGGGGTGAAGCCTGTGGTGTTTGATCGCTATCCTGAAATTGGTGGTTTGCTAACCTTTGGTATTCCCTCTTTCAAACTTGAAAAAGGCGTAATGGAAAACCGCCGCCGCATTTTCAGTGAGATGGGCGTCGAATTTCAGCTCAACATCGAAGTAGGTAAAGACATCACACTGCAGACGCTGCTTAATGAATATGATGCGGTTTTTCTCGGTGTAGGGACTTACCAAAACATGCGCGCAGGGCTAGAAAATGAAGAGGCAAACGGTGTTTACGATGCTCTACCCTTCTTAGTGTCAAATACTTATAAAGTGATGGGTTTGGAATCGCCCCAACCATTTATTGATATGGCGGGCAAAAAAGTCGTGGTACTTGGAGGCGGAGACACTGCGATGGATTGCGTGCGTACTTCCATTCGCCAACATGCCGCCAAAGTGATTTGTGCCTACCGACGCGATGAAGAGAACATGCCGGGTTCACGCCGAGAAGTGAAAAATGCCAAAGAAGAAGGCGTAGAATTTATGTTCAACCTGCAACCGCTCGCCATTGAGGTCAATGAACAAGGCCAAGTGAGTGGCGTTAAAGTGGTGCAAACCGCTTTAGGGGAGCCTGACACTGCTGGGCGTCGCAAGCCCGAGCCCGTTGCGGGCAGCGAACATGTGTTGGCAGCCGACGCCGTCATTATGGCGTTTGGTTTTCAGCCACATGCCATGCCATGGCTTGAGCCATTCGGCGTTGAACTTGATCAATGGGGACGCATTAAGGCCGCGTCGCAGCAATCGTTCCAGTACCAAACCAGTAATGAAAAAATTTTTGCTGGTGGGGATGCCGTGCGCGGCTCCGATCTGGTCGTCACGGCCATTGACGAAGGGCGCAAAGCCGCAGAAGGAATACTTGACTACTTAGGCCTTTAAGCCTTAACTGCTTAATATCCTTGAAGGATTCATGGTAACGTGAATCCTTTTTTCTTAGGCCATTTTCCTTCAACCATCGACACTGCAGCTTGCTTGTATTTTGGCGATTGGTAATGAGGATTCATTTGATAAGGACTATCATGCGCGTAGTACTAAGTTTACTGATGTTTGCCACACTAACCGCTTGCAGCCAAGGAGTGACAACTATGACCGATCGCACTGCGACCCCTTGCGGAAATAAACCGAATTGCGTTTCGACTCAAGATGAGCGTAACGCGTTCTCGCTCTCTCCCTTTATCCTCAAAACAGGCGTCTCTGTAGATAAAATCGAAGCGGTAGCGCTTTCTATTCCTCGCTCTAAAACGGCGGTGAAAGAGGACAATTATCTCCGCATTGAATGCACCAGTCGTATTTGGCGATTTGTGGATGATCTTGAACTTAAGATAGAGAACGGCCGTTTAATCGTACGATCTGAATCGCGCATTGGTTATTCAGATATGGGCGTCAATCGTAAGCGAGCAGAAACACTGCGAGAAAACCTCACCAAAGCAGGCTTGATTGAATAGTTGCTCAATATCGCACTGGCGGAAAGTTTCGTGCTAAACTTCGGCCAATTTTGCTATACCCAAACAACTTGGAGTTGCAGGTAGGCGGCAAGTGAGTGAGTCCCCATGAGCGTAGGCAAACTATGTGATTGGGGTGAGCGAACGTAGCCAACACCGCTGCGGCCTCAAGTAGGAAGGGCATATTCACCAGATATTTACTATTAACCGAATATTTACTACTAACCGAATAAGAGAAACCTCATGAAAATCGGCATTATTGGCGCGATGGAGCAAGAAGTCGCGATATTAAAAGACGCAATCGACAATGTTCAAGAAGTCAGCAAAGCGGGCTGCACCTATTTTTCAGGTCAAATCCATGGGGTGGATGTGGTGCTGCTACAATCTGGCATTGGTAAAGTCGCCGCAGCCATTGGCACCACTCTTTTACTTAATGAATACCAACCAGATGTAGTGATTAACACCGGTTCTGCAGGTGGTTTTGACTCAAGCTTAACCATGGGTGATGTAGTCATTTCAAGCGAAGTTCGTCACCATGATGCCGATGTAACAGCATTTGGCTATGAAATGGGGCAAATGGCAGGTCAACCAGCTGCTTTCAAAGCGGATGATGCATTGATCCGCGTTGCAGAACAAGCACTCACACACATCAAAGATAAGCACGCGGTACGCGGCCTGATTTGTACCGGGGATGCTTTCGTTTGTACCGCTGAGCGTCAAAGCTTTATTCGCCAACACTTCCCAACCGTGATTGCGGTTGAGATGGAAGCTTCAGCAATTGCACAAACTTGCCACCAATTCAAAGTGCCTTTTGTGGTCGTTCGTGCCATTTCAGATGTAGCCGATAAAGCGTCTCCGATGTCCTTTGATGAATTTTTACCGCTTGCCGCACAAAGCTCATCAGAAATGGTGATTAAGATGGTCGAACTCCTTAAGTAAGCAGTGACAGACTCAACATGGACGAGTTAATCACCTACTTGTACGCCAACGGTACGCTCCTCGTTATGTGGGGAGCAGTTGCCTTTCATCTTATTTTACCCATCCCGCGTAACGCTCATCCCGTCACTTTGTGGCGAAAATTTGCGGAAATATTAGCGGATAAAGTCAATACCAGTAACAGTTATTCACAAAGCCTACTTTCCGGCTCACTGGCTTGGCTATTGATGTGCCTACCCGCATGGGTCACCTTAGTCGCGTTAAAACCTTTGGTATGGCAACCTCAACTATTTGATTTAGCGCTACTATTACTCGCATTTGATTGGCGTAGCCAAGAATTATTAGCCAATCAGCTTATCGATGCACTCAGCAAAGAAGACAAAAAATACGCTCGCAGCGTGCTTGCCCCTTTTGTGAATCGTGAAACCGATAGCTTGTCAGCGCTGGGGTTAGGTAAGGCGGGGGCTGAAACCGTCATTGTTGGCTATGGGCGCAACGTGATTGCAGTGCTGTTTTGGTACGCCTGTCTTGGCGGTATTGGCGCGTTGATGTACCGTCTCATCGCTGAACTCGCCAGAGCTTGGGCGCCTTCGCGAGCGGCGTTTCATCCTTTTGGTATTCCATCGGTACGCTTGCTGGCTGTGCTTGACTTTGTGCCACTGCGCCTATTTAGCCTATTGATTATCATTGGTCGCAACGCATCAAACATCTTCTCAGCCATGTTACAACAAAGCCGCTTATGGCCACTCCCGGGGCCTGCATGGCTGTTAACCGCCGTCGGCAATAAACTATCACTGGCCTTAGGTGGCCCAGCTATCTACGGTGATAAAAAAGCCCTGCGCGTAAAAATAGGCGGACGTATCGCCCCATCAGCCTTCCACCTTGCGCAAATCCAAAAACTGTTAGCTTGGCGTATTTTCGCGTGGATAGCTTTAGAGAGCGCGATACTGCTGCTCGTCCATCAAGGATTTTAGATGCGTTTACTGTTTCTCAATATTGTCGTCACGCTGTGCGTGGCTTTTCCAGTTCAAGCGCAAGTTAAACGCATCATTAGCTTAGCGCCTCATGCCACGGAATTGGCCTTTGCGGCTGGCCTTGGTGATAAATTGGTGGCCGTCAGCGAGTACAGTGACTACCCAGCACAAGCACTCAAACTCGAAAAAGTGGCCAATTACCAAGGGTTGAATATAGAACGCATTCTTACCCTAAAACCGGATTTAGTGATTGCTTGGCCTGCGGGCAATCCGGCGAAGGAGCTCGATAAATTAGAACAGTTAGGGCTGACAATTTATACGACAAAAACTCAAAAACTCGATGACATTGCCAATAATATTGAAGCACTTAGCCAATTTGCCGATGATCCGAGTATCGGCCAGCAAGCGGCGCGTGATTTTCGTCAATCACTCATCACTCTGAAACAGAGTTATGGCAGCCAAAGTAAAGTTCGTTATTTCTATCAACTCAGTGAAAAACCGATCATCACACTGGCCAAAAGCAGTTGGCCCAGTGAGGTCTTTGAATTTTGTGGCGGCGAAAATATTTTTGCCAACAGCGCATCCCCCTACCCTCAAGTTGGGATTGAGCAAGTGCTGCTGGCTAAACCTGATGTAATTTTCACCTCTGAACATGCGATAAAAAATGGCACGATGTGGCAAAAGTGGCAACAGCAACTACCCGCTGTACAAAACGGGTTTGTGTGGGCACTGACCTCAGATTGGTTAAATCGACCAACGCCCAGAACACTGCAAGCGATAGAAGAAGTGTGTGAGTACTTTTCCGTCGTTCGCCAAAAACGCTAACGCTTGCGTAATAAAATCTCGTACAATTCCTGCCCGAATTTTGTTCCATTAACGACTAAAGAGAACCCAGTAACATGGACTCCATGCTGCTCTATCTTATTGACTTATTTGGTACGGCTATCTTTGCCATTTCTGGCGTATTATTAGCTGGTCGATTAAAAATGGACCCGTTTGGCGTGGTCGTGCTTGCGAGCGTTACTGCAATTGGCGGTGGAACAATTCGTGATATGGCATTGGGTGCGACGCCAGTTTTCTGGATAAAAGACACCACTTATCTTTGGGTCATTTTCATCACTTGTTTACTCACCATGCTGCTGGTTCGCAGGCCTAAACGCGTTGCTTGGTGGATATTACCCGTTTGTGATGCAATCGGTTTAGCGGTGTTTGTTGGCATTGGTGTTGAAAAGGCGATGAACTATCAAGACTCGGCCATGGTTGCGGTAATCATGGGCGTTATCACGGGCTGTGGCGGCGGTATTATTCGTGATGTACTGGCCCGTGAAATTCCAATGGTGCTACGCAGCGAAGTCTATGCTACAGCTTGTATCATCGGCGGTCTGTTTCATACCACAGCACTAGCGATGGGCTACGATAGCTCAAGCGCCTTTCTGGCCGGAGTCGCCTCAACCTTAATCATTCGACTTGGAGCGATCCGCTGGCACTTATCACTGCCCACTTTTGCACTGAATAAATAAAGCCGATTTCATCAAAACCACAAACAGTAACATGTACAGACGCTATGGGTTATGGTCGCTTTGCGATAAGATGAGCTAATCTATTCCTCATCGTCATTAATTATGTTGCTAGAAGGTATCGAAACTTTGCTGGTGCTGAGCAAAGAAAAAACCATGGGGCGTACGGGCAGCCTACTCTACATTAGCCAGTCCGCCGTTAGTAAGCGGATTGCTAATTTAGAAAAAAGGGTCGGTAAAAAGCTGATTGAGCCTGATGGCCGACAGATTAAATTAACCACAGATGCACAGGCCTTGGTTGAAACTATTGGCCCAAGCTTTAGTGAGTTATGCGGTTTAATTTTCGATCAGCAATCTTTTACGGATGCCACACTGATCAGGATAGACTGCTCAGAAACGTTAGTCGCTGGCTATATTAATACCACCATGGGGCAGTACCTCAAGCACGATAAGTTCATCACCATAACCACGAACCATACGCCGAGGATTGTTCAGCACGTTCAATCAGGCAAAGCGACATTAGGGTTTTGCGCAGGCTACTTACCCGTTAATCATGGGCTAATGACGTTTCATCTGGTAGATGAACCCTTTTACATTGTCAGCCAAACACCCTTATCTTCGTTACCTAAACAGCTCGTTACCAATGATTTATCCAACCCAGCGAACGCCTATCAAGTCGATATATTGGCGAAACTCGCCATCACGCCGCAGATGGAAATGGATTCGTATACGGCCGCAGCACAATTGGCATTAGGAGGCATGACGCCTGCTTTAGTACCACTTTCAGTGATTAAAGCGCTGAACATTGAACCTCGCTATTACTTTGATTTTGATGAACTGCAACCTTTGGTTCGGCCTGTTCATCTATGTCTGCGCAGCAATAGTTATCGCTCGCCAAGGGTCAAAAGATTGATAACAACCATTGCTGATGCTGTTGCCAAAGAAGTTTTATTGCCATCAACATCGACATCACAATAACTAATGGGCGGATCCATTTCTGCCCTTTAGTCACCACTATCTTTGCGCCCATTCTCGCCCCTAAAAAACCACCAACGGCCATCACTAGCCCTATCTTCCAAATCGGCAAGCCAGCAATAACAAAAAAAAGCAGCGCAGCAATGTTTGAAGTGAAGTTGAGAACCTTGGTTCTTGCAGTCGCTTCAATCAACGAAAAATGACCTAACACGACAAAACAGACCGTAAAAATAGACCCGGTGCCCGGACCGAAAAAACCATCATAAAAACCGATACCAAAACCGACCGTAAAAGCAAAAGCCGTTTCAGACAATGGAGCAGGCCCATTGTGGGTTTTCGTCGCGGGTGCAAGTAGAAAATAGAGTGAAATACCGATCAGCAACAGCGGGATTAAGCTGGTCAACAAACTGGCATCCATATGCTGCACAAGTTCAGCCCCACACGCAGCGCCGATAAAAGTACAAGCTATCGCCAACTTCATCTCTTTTAGGTTCACAATGCCATTGCGTACAAAATACCAAGTGGCGGAGAAACTGCCAAATGAGCTTTGCAGCTTATTGGTAGCCAGCGCTTGAGTCGGTGGCACGCCTACTGCCAGCAAAGCCGGCAAAGTAAGCAAACCGCCACCGCCAGCCATCGCATCAATGAACCCTGCAATCCCTGCAACCAAAAACAACAGGCCTAATACTTCCAGTGAAAGTTCCATTTCTTATCAACGCATTGAACAATAAAAACCAACAATAACACCACTTAAAAGGTGAAAATAGCGAAAGCCAAGACAACAACCCATTCCCATTTTTCATCAATTAAAAAGCTATCCTCTAAGCCAAATCTCTTCTTCATTGGTAAAACGATTCAATTCGGCCGAAAAAAAAGCCCGCTTAATTCAGCGGGCAATGAGGTTGTCATGTAGGTCTTAGACCTACTGATTTATTATTTTTTAACGCTTATGCTAAGTGTGCTTTCACTTGCGCGTGTAACTCTTGCACTGACGTAACTGATGACTTCGCATCGGCCGTATGAGACATACAGGTTGCAAAGGCAGCATTCAGTGTTGTGGTGTAGTTGACTTTTTGTGCTAATGCTCCACGACGAAGAACTTTAGAATCTTCAATCGCTTGACGCCCCTCGGCTGTATTAATGATGTAGGTGTATTCATTATTCTTAATACGGTCAAGAATATGAGGGCGACCTTCATGCACTTTATTCACCAAACGAGGGTTAATACCGGCTTCACCTAAAATTACAGCTGTACCGTGGGTAGCATCAAGCTGATAACCTAATTTCACCAGTTTCGACGCTAAATCAACCACACGCTGTTTATCACCTTCACGTACAGAGAGTAGAGCTCGGCCGCCTTCAGGATAAACATTACCGCAACCTAATTCCGCTTTTGCATAAGCTTCAGCAAACGTTGCACCCACGCCCATCACTTCACCCGTTGAACGCATTTCAGGGCCAAGCAGTGGGTCAACACCAGGGAATTTATTAAATGGCAGAACCACTTCTTTCACTGAGTAGTAAGGAGGAATGATCTCTTTAGTAAAGCCTTGTGACTCTAGAGACTGCCCTGCCATCACGCGCGCGGCAATTTTGGCAAGCGGTGCGCCCGTTGCTTTTGACACAAACGGTACAGTACGAGCGGCACGAGGGTTAACTTCAATCAGGTACACTTGATTATCTTTAACCGCAAACTGCGTGTTCATCAAACCGCGAACGCCTAATTCAAACGCCAGCTTCTCAACTTGTTCACGCATCACATCTTGGATTTCTTGGCTTAACGTGTAAGCCGGTAGAGAGCAAGCTGAGTCACCAGAGTGAACACCCGCTTGTTCAATGTGCTCCATGATGCCGCCAATAACGACACGCTCACCATCACAAATCGCATCGATATCGACTTCAATTGCATCATCAAGGAAGCGATCAAGCAGTACTGGGGATTCGTTAGACACACTGACCGCTTCGTTAAAATAACGACGCAGATCTTGTTCGTCATAGACGATTTCCATCGCGCGGCCACCAAGAACGTAAGACGGGCGTACCACCAGCGGGAAGCCGATGTCTTTCGATTTTTCAATCGCCTGTTCCATTGTGGTCACTGTTGCGTTTTCTGGCTGCAGCAGACCTAAACGATCAACCGCTTGTTGGAAACGCTCACGATCTTCGGCGCGGTCAATCGCATCTGGGCTAGTACCAATGATAGGCACTCCAGCAGCTTCAAGTGCACGAGCCAATTTCAGTGGTGTTTGACCACCGTATTGCACGATGACGCCTTTAGGTTTTTCAACACGAACAATCGCCAATACATCTTCGAGTGTCACTGGTTCAAAATAGAGGCGATCGGAAGTGTCATAGTCTGTTGAAACCGTTTCAGGGTTACAGTTAACCATGATGGTTTCATAACCATCTTCGCGTAGCGCGAGTGAGGCATGAACACAACAGTAATCAAACTCGATACCTTGACCAATACGGTTTGGACCACCGCCGAGCACCATGATTTTGTCTCTATCGGTCGGTTGTGCTTCACATTCGTCATCATAAGAGGAGTACATGTAAGCCGTATCAGACGAAAACTCCGCCGCACAAGTATCGACACGCTTGTAAACCGGATGAATATTATATTGGTCACGCATACGACGAATTTCACTTTCAGCCACGCCAAGCAGTGAAGAGAGACGCGCATCCGCAAAACCTTTGCGCTTCATCTTGCGTAGAACATCCGCATTTAAGCCAGCAAAACCGCCCGCTTTGACTTCTTGTTCCATTTTGACCAGTTCTTCGATTTGTACCAAGAACCAGCGATCAACGTTAGTCAGGTTGAAGACCCCATCCACAGACAAACCAGCGCGGAAAGCATCTGCGATATACCAAATACGCTCAGCACCCGCTTCTTTCAGCTCATGGCGAATTTTAGTCAGTGCATCTGGTGCGTCTAAATCAACCATTTCGTCTAGGCCGTTTACGCCAATTTCCAGCCCACGCAGTGCTTTTTGCAGCGATTCTTGTTGGTTACGACCAATCGCCATCACTTCGCCCACCGACTTCATTTGCGTGGTTAAGCGATCGTTAGCACCGGCAAATTTTTCGAAGTTAAAGCGAGGGATTTTCGTCACAACATAATCAATAGTTGGCTCAAACGACGCTGGGGTTGCACCACCAGTAATGTCGTTCATTAACTCATCAAGTGTGAAACCTACCGCCAATTTGGCTGCAACTTTGGCAATAGGGAAGCCCGTCGCTTTCGATGCAAGAGCCGAAGAGCGAGAAACACGTGGGTTCATCTCGATGATCACCATGCGGCCATCTTTCGGGTTGATACCAAACTGTACGTTCGAACCCCCCGTTTCCACACCGATTTCACGCAGTACGGCTAGCGATGCGTTACGCATGATCTGATATTCTTTGTCAGTTAGCGTTTGCGCAGGAGCTACCGTGATCGAGTCCCCCGTGTGAATACCCATTGGGTCAAAGTTTTCAATCGCACAGACTATGATGCAGTTGTCCGCTTTATCGCGAACCACTTCCATTTCGTACTCTTTCCAACCGATGAGTGATTCATCAATCAACAACTCGTTGGTTGGCGAAAGATCAAGGCCACGGCGGCAAATCTCTTCAAACTCTTCTTTGTTGTAAGCGATACCGCCGCCGGTTCCACCCATAGTAAATGAAGGGCGAATAATGCAAGGGAAACCCACCATCTCTTGAACGCGGTAAGCTTCTTCCATAGTTTTTGCCGTATCAGCGCGAGGACAAGCTAAGCCGATTGACTTCATCGCTTTATCAAAGCGAGAACGATCTTCCGCTTTATCAATCGCATCAGCCGTTGCGCCAATCATCTCAACGCCAAACTCAGCCAGAACACCATGCTTTTCCAGTTCAAGTGCACAGTTCAATGCAGTTTGGCCACCCATGGTCGGTAATACCGCGTCTGGGCGCTCTTTTTCGATGATTTTACGCACGACTTCCCAATGGATAGGCTCAATATAAGTCGCATCGGCCATCTCTGGGTCAGTCATGATAGTGGCTGGGTTCGAGTTGACCAAAATCACTCGGTAACCCTCTTCACGCAGAGCTTTACATGCTTGAGCGCCAGAGTAGTCAAACTCACAAGCCTGACCGATTACAATCGGGCCAGCACCTAGAATTAGAATACTTTTAATGTCAGTACGTTTTGGCATTGTCTACTACTCCGAATTACGCTGTGTGCTTTTTAATTAGTTCAATAAAATGGTCAAACAAAGGGGCGGCATCGTGCGGGCCAGGACTCGCTTCAGGGTGTCCCTGAAAGCTAAAGGCTGGCTTATCGGTGCGGTGAATTCCTTGTAGTGAACCATCAAATAGCGATTTGTGCGTTGCACGAAGCGTGATAGGCAGCGTTGCTTCATCAGCAGCAAAACCGTGGTTTTGTGCCGTAATCATCACCACATTACGATCCAAATCTTTCACTGGATGGTTCGCGCCATGGTGGCCAAATTTCATTTTTACTGTTTTTGCACCAGACGCCAATGCCAAAATTTGATGCCCTAAACAGATACCAAAAATAGGCAGTCCTTTCTCTAAGAACACTTTGGTTGCTTCAATCGCATAAGTACATGGTTCTGGGTCGCCAGGACCATTTGATAAAAAGACACCATCAGGTTTCAGCGCTAGAACTTCTTCAGCCGAGGTTTGTGCTGGTACCACAGTTAGGCGGCATCCTCGGTCAACCAACATACGGAGGATATTGCGCTTTGCACCGAAATCGTAGGCAACAACGTGATAGGGCAACTCGCTGTCATCTTTCGCTTCAGGAAGTCCACCTTCGAGCGTCCACGAACCTTGTTTCCATTGGTACGCTTCTTTTGTTGTAACTTCTTTCGCAAGATCCATTCCTTTTAAACCGGGGAACTCTTTGGCTTTTACCAGCGCCAATGCTTCATCTAAATGGTCACCTGCCATAATGCAGCCATTCTGAGCTCCTTTTTCACGCAAAATGCGCGTTAGCTTGCGCGTGTCGATATCGGCAATGCCCACAATATTTTGTGATTTAAGGTAGTCAGAAAGGGAAAGTTCATTACGGAAGTTAGAAGCGATAAGAGGGAGATCGCGAATCACAAGGCCTTGTGCATGGATAGAAGAGGATTCTTCGTCTTCGGAATTGGTTCCGGTATTGCCTATGTGGGGGTAAGTAAGAGTAACGATTTGTTGAGAATAGGAAGGATCAGTGAGGATTTCTTGGTACCCCGTCATCGAGGTATTAAAGACGACTTCACCAACGGATATTCCATCAGCGCCAATGGATACACCGTGGAACACCGTCCCATCTTCTAGGACTAACAGTGCTGACTTACTCAAGACAACCTCCAGAATAAAAATGCAAAAAATATAAATTAAACTGCAAATTTGTCTTCCTTAAGGCCATAGAGTCGCGCCATAGGGTGATTTAGACAAATTGGCGGTATTCTAATGACCACCATGATTACTGTCAACATTTCATAATAAATTAAGGCAACATTTAAAGCGTTAGAGATAAAAAGCGAACCTAAGACAGTAAAAAAATAGGTTTGATGAGTAAAAAAATGAGAATGGAGGAATTAGAATCAGCAAACTGGAACTCTTTGATGCATTTCAAACAATCAACGATAAACAAAATCACGCAAACGTTAATCAAGCAGAGAATGAGTGCAATTTCAGAGATCTAAAACAAAAAGAAAGCAATACCAACTAAAAATACAACAAAAGTAAGTCAGTAAAGTGAAAATAAAGAGAGATAATTAAATCGGTAAAAAGAGGTGTAACAAAGATGCGCCAGCAAACACTGACGCATAATTATGTAATCAAAGATCGTTCAAACCTAACACGTCAGTCATGCTATAAAAACCCGCAGGTTTATCAGCAAGCCAAACCGCCGCTCTCACTGCACCATTGGCAAAAGTCATACGATCCGTCGCTTTATGGGTGATTTCTACACGTTCACCAATATCAGCGAACATCGCGGTATGCTCACCCACGATATCGCCAGCACGAATCGTAGCAAAACCAATCTCATTTTTAGTACGTTCACCGGTAATACCTTCTCGCGCATAGACGGCAACGTCACTCAGTTGGTTACCCATAGCATTAGCAATCGCCTCTCCCATGCCAATTGCGGTTCCTGACGGAGCATCCACTTTATGACGATGGTGGGCTTCAATGATCTCAATATCACAGTAATCACCCATCACTTTAGCCGCTTTTTCAAGCAATTTGAAAACAAGGTTAACCCCAACGCTGTAGTTAGGAGCCATGACAATCGCAATCTGTTGTGCGGCAGCATTGATTTGTGCTCTTTCTGCTTCAGAAAAGCCCGTTGTGCCAATCACTAGCTTCTTACCGTGTTTTTTACATAACTCAATATTGGCTAAGGTGCTCACAGGAGCTGTAAAATCAATGATGACATCGAAGTTATCTACGGCATTCTCTAGGTTATCCACCAACGCGATATCAAATCGCCCTTCACCGCATAACTCACCGATATCAACACCAACCAACGAGGACTCAGGACGCTCTGAGCCCGCACCCACTCGAGCATGGTTATTTTGATAAGTGGCTTTCACCAAATTGCGGCCCATTCGACCCGCCGCTCCTGCAATCGCAATTCTCACCATTGCGTTATTCTCCATTGTGACGACATCAGCTTAAGCTTGCATCGTTTCTCTTCGTTCAAGGTGTTTCTGTAAACTATCAACATTTGCTTGTGGTGGCTAGCGACTTAGGCAAACTCTTTCATGACGCGCTCGACGATGGGCGTATTGGCTTCAGGAAATGAATAGTTTGCCAACTCAGAAACCGCTACCCATTCTCCTTGCTGCCCTTCTTTACCATACGGCTGATGATCAAATTGTGTCACGCAAATAAAATCAAAAGTTAAGGACTTGTCTGAATAGTCAAACTCAAGGTATTGGTAAGGAGATTGCTCAGTAATATGAATACCAATCTCTTCATCTAGCTCGCGGCAAATGGCTTGTTCAATCGTTTCTCCCGCTTCAACTTTGCCGCCAGGGAACTCCCAAAAACCGCCTTTGTGAAGATGATCTGGTCGTTTGGTAATGTAAATTTCTGATTTATCGCTATTGAAGATAATAGCCGCAACAATATGAACACGTTTCATAAAGACTCCGATTCGCCGACTTCCCAACCTAGAAAATAAAGATGAGAAATATTGAGTTAAAAAAAGAGTCGCCTAAGCGACTCTTGGGGTGATCATTCAAGGGATCAGTTGATCTGTCCGTGGCACTGTTTGTACTTTTTACCGCTACCACAAGGGCAAGGCTCATTACGACCAACTTTACGCTCTTCACGAACCATAGGCTGGTGCCCTTGATCTTCAGAAGCTTCATCTGCAACCGAACTGTCGGCACTTTGGTGCTGGAACTGTTGGCGACGCGCGGCTTCTTCCGCCTGCGCTTGACGCTGTGCTTCCATACGTTCAACTTCTTCTTGCTGTTGTACGCGCACCTTCGACAAGATAGTAATCACATCGGTTTTTAAAGAATTCAGTAGTTCTTCAAACAGCTCAAACGACTCACGCTTGTACTCTTGTTTTGGGTTTTTCTGCGCGTAGCCACGTAGGTGGATGCCTTGGCGCAAATGATCCATCGCCGCTAGATGCTCTTTCCACAAGGTATCCAGAGTTTGTAGCATGACCGATTTTTCAAAATTACGCAGAACAGAAGCCCCAACTGCTTTCTCTTTTTCACGATACACACTAACCGCTTGTTCAAGAATACGTTCGCGCAGCGCTTCTTCGTACAATTTATCATCAGCATCTAGCCATTGCTGTAATGGCAGCTCTAAATCAAAATCGTTTTTCAAACGATCTTCCAATCCTTTAACATCCCACATATCCTCAAGTGATTGTGGCGGAATGTATTCGTCAATAACGGAAGTCAGAACATCTTGACGATTCTGCTCAATCATTTCGCTGATATCGTCTGCTTCCATGAGCTCATCACGCAGCTCATAAACTACTTTACGTTGATCGTTAGCAACATCATCGTATTCAAGAAGCTGTTTACGAATATCAAAGTTACGTCCTTCGACTTTACGTTGCGCTTTTTCAATCGAGCGAGAAAGCATCTTACTTTCGATCGCTTCACCTTCATCCATACCACTTTGGATAAGGCTTGCCATACGATCTGAGGTGAAGATACGCAGCAGTGAATCTTCCATCGATAGATAAAAACGTGAAGAACCCGCATCCCCTTGACGACCAGAACGACCACGTAACTGGTTATCGATACGACGAGATTCGTGGCGTTCAGTACCAATAATGTGCAGACCACCAGCGGCTAACACTTGGTTATGAACCTCTTTCCACTTCGCTTTGATCTCATCGATCTGTTCTTGTGTTGGATTCTCTAGCTGCTCAATTTGTGCCTGCCAGCTGCCGCCCAATACAATATCAGTACCACGACCTGCCATGTTAGTCGCAATCGTCACCGCGCCCGGAATACCCGCTTGCGCTACAATTTCTGCTTCTTTTTCATGGAATTTCGCGTTAAGCACGTTATGTTTCACTTTAGCTTGCTTCAACGCATTAGAAAGTAGTTCAGATTTCTCAATCGAAACCGTACCGACGAGGGTTGGTTGACCTTTTGCAACACGCGCTTTGATGTCTTCAATGATCGCCGCAAATTTTTCAGCTTCAGTGCGATACACCACATCAGGCATATCATCACGAACCATAGGTTTATTGGTTGGGATCACCACGGTTTCCAAACCGTAAATCGATTGGAATTCGAACGCTTCGGTATCGGCAGTGCCCGTCATACCAGAAAGTTTTTCGTATAAACGGAAATAGTTTTGGAAGGTGATCGACGCAAGAGTCTGGTTCTCGTTTTGGATTTTAACACCTTCTTTCGCCTCGACAGCTTGGTGTAAACCTTCAGACCAACGACGACCTGGCATGGTGCGGCCAGTGTGCTCATCAACGATGACCACTTCGCCCTCTTCTGTCACGATGTAATCAACGTTTTTCTCAAATAACACATGCGCACGCAATGCGGCATTGACGTGGTGAAGTAAGCTAATGTTCGTGGGTGAATAAAGAGTATCGCCCTCTTCCATCAAACCATTTTTCACCATTAACTCTTCAACAAATTCTTGACCCGTTTCAGTCAAATGAACTTGTTTTGATTTTTCGTCAACCGTGTAGTGACCATCACCACGATACTCTTCAGAATCTTCTTTATCTTGCTTTTGCAGAAGTGGAATGAGGGTATTAATGCGGATGTATAACTCAGAACTATCTTCTGCAGGACCTGAGATGATCAACGGCGTTCGCGCTTCATCAATAAGAATCGAGTCTACTTCATCGACTACGGCAAAGAAACGTTCACGCTGTACACGGTCTTCTTTGCGGAAAGCCATGTTGTCGCGTAAGTAATCGAAACCAAACTCGTTATTGGTCCCGTAAAGAATATCGGCTTGATAAGAAAGTTTTTTCTCTTGTGGTGGCATATTGGGTACGTTAATACCGACCGTCATGCCTAAAAATTCAAACAGTGGGCGGTTTGTTTCTGCGTCACGTTTAGCAAGATAATCGTTTACAGTAACAATGTGCACGCCTTTGCCAGGCAAGGCATTGAGATACGCAGGCAAAGTCGCGGTTAACGTTTTACCTTCACCAGTGCGCATTTCTGCGATTTGACCCGCGTTGAGAACCATACCGCCGATCAACTGTACGTCGAAGTGACGCATACCATATACGCGCTTGGACGCTTCACGCACGGTGGCAAATGCTTCAGGAAGTAATTGGTCTAAGGTTTCACCTTGCTCTAAACGTTGACGAAACTCAACCGTTTTGGCTTTTAATTCTTCATCAGTTAGTGCTTCAAAAGTAGGCTCGTAGCTGTTGATCTCTTTGACAATTTTTTTAAGGCGGCGCAGCGTTCTGTCATTGCGACTGCCAATAACCTTTGTCAGTAGCTTAGTTATCATGTGTCAGGAATCTCTCTTTATTAGATCGTTTTCGATCTACTCTTAATGCCGTCAGTCTCTACCAGTTTTGAACTAAGGATACTGAGATAAATCATGTATCACAGATATTGTGACGGTGAGGTTTATTTTCAAGGTATTAAATAATTATGTAACGCATAGTGTAAGGAATTTTTGCGGCAACAACCAATAGCAAAACTATTTGTTTGAAGCACACTTAATATTTTTACGCTTTTTGAGCACTGTTTAAGCAATAACATGGATTTATTACTATACGCATCATAGGCACCACAATAGAATTGAATGGCAACTTAAGAGGGAGACACCATGCGCGATCACCGTCCCACGTTAACGAAAGAGCTGATCAGCGATTCATCTCTAAAGAAAATACAGCAACATGCCACCGAGATCCTCGCTTTAAATAAAGTGCTCAATAAGTTGCTTCCTAAAGGAACGGCCGATCATGTACGAGCCGCTAATGTGCGCGGTGGTCACTTAATCGTTGAAGTGGCCAGTGCATCAATAAAAATGAAGCTTGATTATGACCGATTACACATTTTGAATCAGTTACGCAACCAAGGATTTGCCAAATTGATCAGCATTGAGCTCAAGATAAACCCAGCGCTCTATCGTAATCGTGGTATGAAAGAAGAAAAAGAAACGGTCGCTCGCCCACCACTATCTGAAAATACGGCGCAAGCATTATTGATGGTGGCGAGTAGCGCTTCCCCCAAAGTCAAAAAACGTTTGGAAAATTTGGCGAAATTGGCTAGGCCCAAATAAGCGTCATCAATGAATTAGTACAAATAAAAAGGCCAGACAACTGTCTGGCCTTTTTATTTAAAAATTGCGATTAAGCGAGAACCATATTTGGTTCAGCAAACGCCACTGGAGAGCCAACTTCTTCTTCAAAAGTAGCCCATTCCCACGCCTCTTGGTCGGCTAAGACCGCACGCAGTAGCTGGTTATTTAAACCATGGCCTGATTTATAAGCACGGAACTCACCCACAATGGAATGACCACACATGTACAAGTCACCAATGGCATCCAATACTTTATGAGTGACAAACTCATTGGCAAAACGCAAACCTTCTTCATTAAGAATACGGTATTCATCTAATACGATGGCGCAATCAAAGCTACCACCTAAACAGAGGTTTTGCGATTGTAGGTACTCAATGTCACGCATGAAACCAAAAGTACGAGCTCTTGAAATTTCTTTGACGAAACCTTGCGAGGAAAAATCAAACACCATGCGTTGTTCATCAGAATCGATAGCAGGATGTTGAAAGTCAATCTCAAAATCCATACGAAAACCGTTATGGGGTACAAGTTCCGCCCACTTATCACCATCTTCAAATCGAACTGGTTTCTTAATTCGAATAAAACGTTTTGGTGTATTCAGCGTTTGAATGCCCGCTTGTTGTAGCAAGTAAACAAATGGGCTAGCACTACCATCCATAATAGGAATTTCAGGTGCGTCAACTTCGATGATAACGTTGTCGATTCCCATGCCCGCTAATGCTGCATTTAAGTGCTCAACAGTAGAGATACGAATACCTTCATCGTTGACCAAAGCAGTACATAGCATGGTATCGCGAACAGATTCAGGATCCGCAGGGAAGTCTACTGGAGGATTGACATCAGTACGGCGGTAAATGATCCCAGTGTTTGCAGCAGCAGGGCGAAGCGTTAATGTGACTTTACGACCAGAGTGTAAGCCCACCCCAGTTGTTTTCACTATTTCTTTCAGAGTTCGTTGTCTGATCATCTACTTGCCTCTATGTCAGTGCGACAAAACACGGTCGGTAAAGCACCGACCGCGAATGCTACCATAATTTTGAACAGTGTCAAATTATGTCTAATTGTTAATCAGCCTGACGACGTAAAAATGCTGGGATATCAAGATATCCATTTTCCTTATCTGCTTTCGGTGCCGTATTTTGGCTTGCACCGGAAGAAGATGAAACAGTTGACGACGATGCTGATTGCGGTTTCACTTCTGCTCTTTCTTGCAAAGGCTGTGCCGTTTTTTCTTCGATTTTCGCTGCTTGCTGAACCATTTGTGGTTGAACTGCTGGTGCGACTTTGGCTTTACCGCCTGCAACTAAAGTAATGTCTGGCTTTTTCTCATTGCCAATACCCGTTGCAACGACAGTCACGCGAATTTCGTCTGCCATATCAGGATCTAACGAAGTACCGATGACAACTGTCGCATTGTCAGACGCAAACGCCTTAACAGTATTACCGACGGTTTCGAATTCGTCTAGTCGCATATCCAAACCAGCAGTAATATTGACCAACACGCCACGAGCGCCTGCAAGATCAATATCTTCCAAAAGAGGGCTAGAAATTGCCATCTCTGCCGCTTCTTCAGCACGATCTTCGCCGCGAGCCACTCCACTACCCATCATCGCGTGGCCCATTTCTGACATCACAGTACGTACGTCAGCAAAGTCCACGTTAATCATGCCTGGGCGTGTAATTAGCTCTGCAATACCTTGCACTGCATTTTTAAGTACATCATTCGCACTCGCAAATGCTTCAAGTAAGGTAATACCACGACCTAACACTTTCAGTAGTTTTTCATTAGGAATGGTAATCAAAGAGTCAACGTGTTTTGACAACTCTTCAATACCTTGCTCAGCAAATGCCAAACGTTTTTTTCCTTCAAAACTGAAAGGTTTCGTGACAACCGCTACGGTTAAGATACCCAGTTCTTTGGCAACTTCTGCAATAACAGGAGCAGCACCTGTACCTGTACCACCGCCCATACCAGCTGCGATAAACACCATATCGGCACCCATCAGAACTTCTTTAATTCTTTCTCTGTCTTCTAGAGCTGCATCGCGTCCAACTTGCGGGTTTGCACCAGCACCCAAACCTTTAGTGATATCACCACCAATTTGAATGACGCTACTTACGCTTGTTTTACGAAGTGCTTGCGCATCGGTATTGACACTGATGAATTCCACGCCTTCGATGGACTCACGCACCATGTGTTCAACAGCGTTACCGCCACCACCACCAACTCCAACGACTTTAATTACAGCATCGTCAGACATTTCCATCATCGGTTCAAACATGTGTTATCTCCGTTTTCCCTGCAACTCAGGTTAAAACTCTTTTTGTATCCAGTTACGCAAACGACCAATTAAGCTCGACATGGATTGGCGTTTCGGTTCGCTGTATTCCGTGTCGTCATTAATTTGGCTCTCTTTCGCATAATGAAGTAAACCAACCGCCGTAGAATGATACGGCTCTTTTACATAATCTGTAAGGCCACTCACCTCTAAAGGCTTGCCTACGCGAACTTGATTGCGGAAAACGCGTTCCGCACACTCAACCAAACCTTCAATTTGCGCAGCGCCGCCAGTTAAAACAACACCAGCCGCTAAATGGTGTTTAATACCATTTTTGCGCAATTTGTCTTGGACAGTATCTATAGTTTGGTTAACTAATCCCATTAATTCAGTGTAGCGAGGTTCAATCACTTCCGACAAGGTTTGTCTTTGCAAACTTCGCGAAGGTCTTCCTCCTACACTTGGGACGTTAACGGTATCATCCTTGCTTACCAATTCACTCAGCGCACAGCCATATTTTACTTTAATCTCTTCAGCATCACTGACTGGTGTGCCAAACGCAAAAGCAATATCACTGGTTACTGCGTTTCCTGCATAAGAAAACACTTCAGTATGTCGTAACGCACCACCGGTCCAGATAGCAACATCCATAGTGCCTGCGCCTATATCAATCACGCACACACCTAACTCTCGCTCATCTTCCGTAATAACTGCATTACTTGCCGCTAAACCAGAGTAAACCAGTTGTTCAACTTTTAAACCACAGCGTTCTACCGCTTTGATAATATTTCTCGCCATATCATTATGACAAGAAATAAGATGCACGCTCACTTCCATGCGCACACCTGATAAACCAAGCGGGTTTTTAATTCCCTCTTGGTAATCAATCGTAAATTCTTGAGGAATGACGTGCAATATTCTTTGCTCTTCCCCAATTTTTATTGATTTGGCGGTATGAATCGCTCGATCCATATCTTCTTGAGAAACTTCTTCATCTGAAATAGTTCCCATGCCTTTTTCAATACGGCTCGCAATATGTCGCCCAGATAGAGAGAGAAACACATTACTAATTTGGCATTCCGCCATTAATTCTGCTTGGTCAACCGCTCTTTGGACAGACTTAACGACCGATTCAAGATCATTAACTCCCCCTTTATCCATCCCACGGGATGGGCTCGTACCAGCGCCAATAATATTAATTTGACCGTCAGGCAGTATTTCACCGACTAAAGCTGACACGGTGGCTGTGCCTATATCAAGACCAACAATAATGTTGTCATCAGCGGTCTTAGTCATTTTTACTCTCTTGTGCTTCTTGTTCAGGGAACCAACCTACTGCGGCTCCTGTATCATATCTAAGATCGATATAGCTAACTTGTTCAGCTTTATTACCTAAATTCTTATACAGCGAAATAAAACGTGCAACTCGCTCATCTAGTGATTCTTTACCTAACTCTAAGCGGATGCCATTATCTAAAATTATTTGCCACGCTCGACGATCGTTGAGTAACAGTGACGATATATTTAAGTTTAATGATTGAAACTTAGGGTTCGTTTTATTCCAAACATCCAGTACTTCGTGACTGGTTCCTTGCGGGCCATAAAGTTTCACTCTATCGCCGTTCAATTGACCAATATCACCATTAAATACCGTGCCATATCCGTCTAACAAAGCGTTGCCATTCCAAATCGCTACCGCTCTATACTCTGTCAGAAACACTTTTATTGTGTCAGGCCATTGTTTACGAATCGATGCATGGGCCACCCACGGGATGACCTGTACACTCGATTGAAGTACGTTAATATCTTGCGACATGAAAGTACCGATATGATCCAACTGAGCAAAAGCGCGCTGCACATCTAGCGAAGATACGTATTGCAAGTCACCTTGTAGAACAATTTTTGAAAGCGGTAGCCTCTGTTCGTCCCACATCCAACTAAGTGTTGAATAAATGAGTGAACTTATCAGCAACAACACCACAAATAAAAAAATAGCGCCAGCGGCGTGATCTTTTATGAGTGGCGAACGGGACACAGCTCGGCTTTCATCGAACACATTCATTAACAAAGCCTGATGTTCCTGTTTCTAAATCGCAATCGCATGCCCTATTTGGTTCACAATAGAGGTAAAAGCACTGACTTTAACCTCCGGATTATACTGAGGTCGCTGAAAGTATCAAACATTGAAAGTAATAAATCTGGACTGGATACCATGTTATTCAATATTGATACACAAATAAGCCATTTAAATTAAACCTGTTGCATTTTACTGATATTCAGTTCGAGTCCCGCTAAATGTTTCGCTACCTTGCCGATATCCCCAGCACCTTGCGTCAGCACGAGGTCACCATCTTGTAATACATTAGCCAGAATCGAAGGCAGTATGGTGCTGTCGGGAACAAAAATAGGATCAATTTTACCGCGACTGCGTATCGTTCGGCACAACGATCGACCATCGGCTCCCGCAATCGGCTTTTCTCCTGCGGCATAGACATCGAGCATGATCAGCACATCGACTTGCTCCAGTACATTGGCAAAATCATCATACAGATCGCGAGTTCGACTGTAGCGATGAGGTTGGAAAATCATCACTAGCCGTTTTTCTTGCCAACCACTACGCGCCGCCTTAATAGTCACGCCCACCTCGGTCGGATGATGACCATAATCATCAACGAGCATCGCAACCCCATTGCCTGTATCAAACTCGCCCAGATGATCAAAACGACGTCCCGTACCTTGGGTGCTAGCCATCGCTTTTAAAATCGCTTCATCGCTGATGTCGTCTTCCGTTGCCACTGCAATAGCCGCGGAGGCATTAAGCGCATTATGACGACCTGGAATATTAAGCGTGATATCCAGATTGGCTCGTCCCTGTCTGACGACCGTAAACTGGCCTTGTTGCCCCTGCTGATGGTAATTCTCAATCCTGACATCTGCATCATCGGCAAAACCGTAGGTGATCACTTGACGGCTGATACGTGGAATGATTTCACGCACAACAGGATCATCAATACATAATATCGCCTGACCATAAAATGGCAGGTTGTGTAGGAAATCGATGAAGGTCTGTTTGAGCGTTTCAAAATCACCGCCATACGTATCCATGTGATCAGCTTCGATGTTGGTCACGATACTAACCATAGGCTGAAGATGAAGGAATGAAGCATCACTTTCGTCAGCTTCAGCAATCAAAATCCGACTTGAACCCAAACGCGCATTGGTGCCAGCGCTTTTGACTAACCCGCCATTAACAAACGTGGGATCTAAACCAGCCTCAGAATAAATTTGCGTAACCAATGCCGTAGTCGTTGTTTTACCATGCGTACCAGCCACCGCAATGCCATGACGAAAACGCATTAATTCCGCCAACATTTCTGCACGACGAACAATAGGAATGCGTCGCTCACGCGCCGCTTTCAGTTCAGGATTTAGCTCATCGATTGCAGTAGAGACTACCACCACGCTGGCGAGTTCAATATTAGTGGCTTGATGACCGATATAAATGATAGCCCCTTTACTTGCCAATCTTTCAGTCACAGGGTTGGAAGCGAGATCAGAGCCGGTAATTTGGTAGCCTTCATTGAGCAATACTTCTGCAATTCCGCTCATTCCCGCCCCACCAATACCGACAAAGTGAATACACTTGACGCGGCGCATCTCTGGCACCATGGCACGGATTTGAGCTAAATCTTGAGTATGTTTAATGGTCATGAAAAATTTCTCGTTATTGGGTAAGTGCGATGATAGCGTCGGCAACGACTTTATCAGCATCCAGTTGTGCGGCTGCACGCGCTTGTTGCGCCATCAACAGCAGATCATGACGCTCAAGAGAAGCAATCTCTTGCGCTAGTTTTTCTACTGTGAGCTGCGGCTGTTCAATCATTTTGGCCGCACCACAAGCGACTAAGTGATCCGCGTTAAGCGCTTGCTGTCTGTCTTTATGCATAAAAGGGATAAATATAGCGCCAACACCGGCCGCTGCCACTTCGGAAACCGTTAATGCTCCCGAGCGGCACACCAGTAAATCAGCCCACGCATAAGCGCCAGCCACATCCTCAATGAACTCAGTAACGTGTGCATTTTTGATCTGAAGCGCGCGATAAGCTTGCTCAACCGACTGCTGATTATTCTTGCCTGCTTGATGGCAAACTTGGTAATTATCGCCAAGCATAGCTAGCACATCAGGCAAAGTTCGGTTGAGAATCTGCGCACCTTGGCTGCCGCCCATCACGAGAATGCGGATCGGTTCATTTCGCTCAGCAAAGCGTACTTGCGGTGCGGGTAATGTAGCGACATCTTGACGTACAGGGTTACCTACGACTTGCGCCTCAGTAAAGGCACCGGGGAAGGCTTGAAATACGCGTTTGGCAATTTTCGAAAGCCAACGGTTGGTTAACCCTGCTACGGCATTTTGCTCGTGAAGCACAACGGGAATTCCCATAGACCACGCTGCCACGCCACCGGGGCCACTGACGTATCCGCCCATACCGAGCACCGCATCAGGTTGCCACTGCTTCAAATAACGACGCGCTTGAAAAATCGCGTTCACAATTTGAAAAGGCGCTTTCAGCAAACGCCCTATGCCTTGGCCACGTAAACCTTTGACCTGAATAAAGTCGATCTCAATACCATGTTTAGGCACTAATTCTGCTTCCATCCGATCCGCAGTCCCTAGCCAGCGGATCTGCCAACCTTGTTGTTGGAGCTGTTTAGCCACAGCTAGGCCGGGAAAAACATGTCCCCCCGTGCCACCAGCCATAACCATTAAACGTTTATTGTTTATCATTGGATTCTTTTTCTATAGACACTCGATTGCGATCTTTGAGTCGACATTCATGATCAATTCTCAATAAGATCGACACCGCAACCGACATAATAATTAAGCTTGAACCGCCGTAACTGATCAAGGGCAGCGTTAGGCCCTTAGTCGGCACCATACCCGCTGCAGCACCCACATTGACGAGTGTTTGGAATGCAAACCAAATTCCAATACCAAAGGCCAAATAGCCACCAAATTGCTGATCATGCTCAAAGGCTTTTTTACCAATAAACACCGCTTTAAGCACCAGACTAAAAATCAGCAGTAGAACCAGTACAACGCCAACAAAACCGAGCTCTTCAGCCAGCACTGCAAATACGAAATCAGTGTGCGCTTCAGGTAAGTACTCTAGCTTTTGAATCGAGTTACCAAGCCCTTGACCAAACCACTCTCCACGACCAAAGGCCATCAAAGATTGAGTCAATTGATAACCGCTGCCAAACGGGTCTTCCCACGGATCAAGAAATGAAGTTACACGGCGAATACGGTAAGGCTCTGCCGCAATCAGTGCGATTACCGCAACAATTCCAGCCACCATGAGCGCAATAAATTGTGACAGTTTGGCCCCAGCAATAAACAGCATACCAAACAGAGTCACCAGCATCACAACCACGGTTCCCAAATCTGGCTGACCAAGTAGCAAGATAGCCAAGGTTCCAAACACCATAATCGGTTTCATGAAACCACCAAAAAAGGTTTGCCTCACTTCATCTTGTTTACGAACTAAGTAACCAGCCATGAAAATAAACAGTGACAGTTTCGCGACCTCAGCAGGTTGCAGGTTAAATAACCCCAAAGGGATCCAACGCGAGGCACCATTGACCGATTTGCCCGCGAGCAAAACCACAATCAGCAGCATAAAAGAGACGCCAAGTAGCACCGAGCTGTATTGCATCCAACGTTTCATTGGCACTTGCAACACCACACTCGATGTCACGATGGCCAGCATCAAGAAAATGGCGTGACGAAACATAAAGTGAAACGGTTGATCCGTTAAACGCGAACTGATAGGAAACGAAGCCGATGTCACCATCACAAGCCCAGTAAGCATCAAACCTAAAGCAATCCATACCAATTGACGATCAAACAAGGCTTCAGGCGCTTGGCTCTGAAACCATTGACGAGTCATTTTGATGAGGCTTGAAAAGGACAAAATGCAATTTCCTGTTGATTAAGCGTAACGCTGCGCAAGCTCGGCAAAGGCGTCACCTCTGGCCATAAAGTTTTTAAACTGATCAAAACTGGCACAAGCAGGCGAAAGCATCACCATATCACCACGACGCAGCTGCGGTTTGATCGATACGATAATCTCTTCCATCGATGAATAAAACTGAGCCGATGGATGCAGTGGCATGAATTGCCCACCGTCAACGCCAAAACAGCACAGTTTTACGTTCAATGTTTTTAGTATCGGTGCTAATGGCGAGAAATCAGCGCCCTTGCCAACGCCCCCCACAAGCAGATACAAAGTCCCTTGGCAATTTAACCCCGACAACGCCGCTTGAGTGCTTGCGACATTGGTCGCTTTCGAGTCATTGACCCATTTTACGCCGTGATTATCAGCAACAACCTGACAACGATGTGTCAGCCCGCGGTAAGATTTCAATGCATCAAGCGCAGATGAGTAATCAACACCCGCCAAATCGAGCAGTGCGAGCACAGTGAGCACGTTGGCACTATTGTGTCGTCCCACTAAGCTGAGTTCCTCGCTTGCCAACAATGGCGTGCCTTTCGCCACTAAGAACGATTTGCCATCAATCATTTGCGTGCAATAGTCCGCGTCATGTTCAACGGAAAAACGTGCGATGTGACCTGAAAATGAGGGAGGTTCCGTCTGGCTATCATCGGCGTTCACGACCGCCGCTTGCGCATACTTAAAAATGCGCAATTTAGCTTGGCGATACGATTCCATACCATCGTAGCGATCCATATGATCTTCAGTCAGATTGAGAAAGGCAGCAGAGACGAGTTTTAAACTTGAGGTCGTTTCTAGCTGGAAGCTTGAGAGCTCCAGCACATAAAGATCGGCCTCTTGCTGAAGTAGATCTAAAGCAGGCACACCAATATTGCCGCCAACGGCAACCTTAACCCCAGCAGCTTTAGCAAGTACTCCGGTTAAATCCGTCACTGTGCTCTTGCCGTTGGCTCCTGTGATAGCGATAACAGGCTTATCCACCTGCCAAGCAAAGAGCTCAATATCGCCCACCACGGGAATATGTCGTGCTAACGCCTGTTGAATCTCTGGCGTAGCTAAAGCAATGCCTGGATTAGTCACAATCAGGTCTGCGTCAAATAACCAAGCTTTGTTCCAGCCGCCACAATGTAGCTCAACTTGCGAGCTTAAATGCTCTCGACCTGGCGGGTTTTCCCGTGTGTCGATCACCTTAATCGTGAGCGAGCGATCTAGGCTCAAAAGGTAGTTAACCACCGAGAGGCCCGTCATACCCAGCCCCACGACCACCACATTATTAACAGTTTGCCAACGATCCATCTTCATTCCATTCAACACCGTTTTGCTCTATCACTAGCGCACTTTTAGTGTAGCCAAACCCACTAACACCAACACAATTGAGATAATCCAAAAACGGACGATCACGCGTGGTTCTGGCCAACCTTTCAATTCATAGTGGTGATGGATAGGGGCCATCCGGAAAATACGTTGACCACGCAATTTGTAGGAACCGACTTGTAAAATCACCGACAAGGTTTCCATCACAAACACGCCGCCCATGATCACTAACACAAACTCTTGACGAACCAACACCGCAATTGTACCGAGTGCACCGCCTAAAGCGAGTGAACCCACATCGCCCATAAAGACTTGCGCAGGATAAGTGTTGAACCACAGAAAACCTAAACCGGCCCCCACAATTGCAGTACACACCACCACTAGCTCTGAGGCATAAGGAACATAAGGAATATGCAGATAACTGGCGAAATTGACGTTCCCAGTTGCCCATGCAATCACAGCAAAACCGGCAGCAACCAAAACCGTCGGCATGATGGCTAAACCGTCCAGACCATCGGTTAAGTTCACCGCGTTACTGGTTCCGACGATGACAAAATAGGTCAGCACAATGTAGAGCAAGCCCAGTTGCGGCATCACATCTTTAAAGAAAGGCACCACAAGCTGAGTAGCTGCGGTATCGTTGCCATGTACATAGAGAGCAAACGCCACTATCAACGCAATGGCCGACTGCCAAAAGTATTTCCAGCGTGCGATCAATCCATCACTGTTTTTACGCACCACTTTGCGATAATCATCCACAAAACCGACGACGCCATAACCAAGCAGCACCGCGAGTACAGCCCACACGTAAGGGTTTGAGAGATCAGTCCACAGCAGTACGGTAATAATGATAGAGGCGAGGATCATCACTCCGCCCATGGTTGGCGTACCGCGCTTACTAAAATGTGATTCTGGACCGTCGTTCCGCACTACTTGACCAATTTGCAGTAGTTGCAAACGTTTAATCAAGCGCGGCCCCATCCATAACGACAGAGCAAGTGCGGTTAAAATACTGACGATGGCCCGAAATGAGAGATATTCGAACAGACGAAAAAAAGAGAAGTATGGCTGGAGTAGATCCGCGAGCCAAATAATCATGAGTATTTCTCCTTGAGAGCAGCCACAATTTTACTCATACCCGCACTGTTTGCACCTTTGACAAGTAAGGTATGAGACTCTTGATCGAATTGTGATAATTGCTGCTCGATATAAGCAATCATGTCCGCATGGCTTTCAAAATGGAGGCCATGGCATAGGTCACTGATCACTTTTGCATCGCGACCGTAAGTAAGGACATAGTCAAACTGGAATGGTGCAGCATGTTCACCGACTTGACGATGAAGTGCAAGGCTTTCATCGCCCAACTCAGCCATATTACCTAAAATTAACCAACGCCTTGCAGAGAAAGTGTTAAGTAGATCAACCGCCGCTTTCATCGCTGGAACACTGGCATTGTAACTGTCATCAATCAGTTTCACAGTCGAGCTCAATTGGGTGACATCAACACGCCCTTTCACCTGAGCTAGATGCGCAAGTCCGTACTGCACCTCTTCAAGATTCGCCCCCAACTCAATGGCTAATGCCGCCGCCGCCAACGCATTAGAGACGTTATGTTCACCCACAATATTGAGCCCAATATCAATATGACCGATGGGTGTGATCATTTCAAACTGAGCTTCACCTTGTTCGTTAAGCCTAATACCACGGGCGTAAAAATCTGCCATTTGACGGCTGGAAAAGGTTTTAACGGTTTTGTCCGCTAAAATAGCACTCCACCGCTCACCACCGTGGCTTTCTAAATTAATAATGGCTGTCGCACCTGAAGCAAGGCCTTGATAAATTTCACCTTTCGCCTGTTTTACACCCTCAATTGAGCCAAAACCTTCCAGATGCGCCGCGGCAACATTGTTCACCAATGCGACATCCGGCTTCACTAAAGAGGTGGTATAAGCAATTTCACCAATATGGTTCGCCCCTAACTCAATCACCGCATACGCATCATTAAGACCAGAGCGAAGCAGAGTGAGCGGCACGCCGATATCATTATTAAAATTGCCAGCAGTAAAGAGCACGCGGCCTTTGGCTGATAAAATATTTGCCACCATCTCTTTGACTGTGGTTTTACCGCAACTGCCTGTAATCGCAGCGGTCGGTGTTTGACACTGTTGATGAACCCAAGCGCCAAGCTGGCCTAACGCCAGTTTGGTGTCGGTAACCACCAGTTGAGGAACCGAAACCGCCAAAGGGCGCTGAACCAATAACGCCTTTGCACCAGACGCAACCGCTTGTACAGCAAACTCATGAGCATCAAATTTATCACCGACCAAGGCAACAAAGAGCGCACCGGGTTTGATTTGACGTGTGTCGGTCGAGACCTCAGACACGGTGACATCACAACCAACCAATTGTGCCTGCAAAACGTGCGTCAATTGCTGTAAAGAGACTTCTATCATGCACTTATCTCCAGTAAGGTTTGCGCCGTTTCGCGATCCGAATAGTGAATAGTTTGATGGGCCATCACTTGATAATCTTCGTGCCCTTTGCCTGCCAATAAAATGATGTCTTGCTGATCAGCATGTTGCAGGGCGTATTGCACGGCAGCGTAACGATTGTGTTCAACGTGTGCGCGACTTGCAAACTCAAGCCCTGCCACCATATCTTGTACAATGTCTGCCGGTTTTTCGCTACGAGGGTTATCGTCGGTCAAAATGACCTTATCGGCGCAGCGCTCTGCTATTTCGGCCATCATCGGGCGTTTGCCTTTATCACGGTCGCCACCACAACCAAAAATCGCCCATAGCTGACCTTGGCAATGAACGCGAAGTGCTAATAGTGCTTTTTCCAAAGCATCAGGCGTGTGTGCATAATCGACGACGATCTTCGCACGATTTGGCGCTTGAAAGAGCTCCATTCGCCCTAAGACTGGCTGCAGTTGAGAAGCCGTTGTCATCAAGGCTTGTTTATCAAAACCTAAAGTCAGCATAGTGGCAAAAGCGAGTAGAAGATTGCTGGCGTTAAATTCGCCAATCAACGGCACGCTCAATTCACCTTGACCATAGTAGCCGTCGAAGGTTAATGAAATACCATTATCACTGTAAGAGACCGAGCTCGCCCACAGCGCTTTAGCGCATTGCGGTTGCTGCTTTAAAGAGACGGCAATCGGTGCTTTCAGCTGTGCTAACCAACTCGCCCCCACCGCATCGTCGGCATTAATGACAGCGTGTTGGCAGTGATGAGCGGTAAATAAGGAGAGCTTTGCTTTGGCGTACTCTTCCATGGTGCCATGATAATCGAGATGATCGCGGCTCAAGTTAGAAAACACGCCCACAGCGAACTTCAATGCTTGAACTCGCCCTTGAACTAATCCGTGCGAAGAGACTTCCAGAGCGGTATAGCGAGCGCCCTGTTGCGCTAATTGATAGAGTGTTTCTTGGACCTCAATGGCATTACCTGTGGTATTGGCGGCAGGCTGCAAATGGTTAAGAAAACCATTCCCCGTCGTACCCAGCACCGCCGCTTTCTCGCCCAACAAGTCAATCCACTGCGCAATTAATTGAGTAATGGTGGTTTTACCGTTGGTTCCCGTAACCCCAATCAACGTGTTGGTCTTCGAACGATAAAGCCGCGATGCCAGTTGAGATAGATGTTGGTTTAGATCAGCAAGGTAAATCACTAACACGCCATTGACGGTAGTCATACTGCCATGCGGATGCTGCCCACACGCTTGAGCCAATACCAGATTCGTCCCAGCTTGAGTGGCGTTATCAATAAACTGCCTTCCGTCGATGGCATGGCCGACCACTGCAATAAAGGTATCATTGGGTGATATTTTACGGCTATCGAGCACTAAACGAGTCACCGACAACGTTGAAATAGAATGGCCATCGAGGTCAAGCCAAGGGGCGATGAGATCTTGTAAACACATACTCGGCGTCATTGTGCTTCTCTCTTAATTATTTTTGGAATCGATTTTCATCAGGAGCGACATTGAGGATCTGCAACGCTCCTTTCATTATTTCGGCAAAGACAGGGCCGGCAACGGAGCCGCCATAATATAAGTCACCTTGAGGTTCATTCACCATCACCACTAACGAGACTCGAGGGTCGCTCACTGGAGCCACTCCTGCCGTGTAAGCAAAATATTCATCACCATAACCGCCGGCAATCGCTTTGCGCGAAGTGCCTGACTTGGCCGCAATACGATAGCCCGGAACCGCGGCTTGAGTTGCTGTGCCACCGGGTTGGGTAACGGTTTCTAACATTTCCAACACTTTCTTAGCATTAGTTTTATCAACCACTTGGCGTGATAAATCTTGCTGGTTGCTGTCAATAATATGGATTGGTTGGTACTGACCTAAATTGCCTAAAGTGGCATAAGCATGAGCCAACTGAATGGGGGTAATTGACAAACCATAGCCAAATGCCAAGGTGGCAATTTCAAACGGTGACCAACGGCGGCGATTCGGGAAAATACCCAAAGTCTCACCGACGAGGTTTAAACCGGACATTTCACCAAGCCCTACAGAGGTATACATACCTAATAAGGCTTCGAGAGGCATTTCAAGCGCCAGCTTAGCCACTCCGATGTTACTCGATTTTTTCAGAATTAAGGTTAAATCGGCTTTGCCGACTTTTGAGGTATCACGCACTCGACTGCCGCCGATTTGCATGATGCCATTCCCTGTATCTATCACCGTTTTGTCATTTGCAACGCCATTTTCAAGCGCGGCCAATACTACAAAAGGTTTAACAGTTGAGCCCGGTTCAAAGGCGTCCGTGATCACGCGGTTACGCATTTTAAAACTTTGCCAATCGGAACGGTTATTGGGGTTGTATGAAGGGGCGTTAACCATCGCTAATACTGCACCCGTTTTCACGTCGAGCAAAATGGCCGATGCCGAAGTGGCACGATAGTCCGCTACAGCTTGCTTGACCGCACGAAAGGCGATCGCTTGCAAACGTTGGTCAATGGTCAACGCCAGCGGCTTGCCCTCTTCACGCTCTTCAAGCGAGATATTTTCCACCACTCGGCCATACCGATCTTTGCGGATCACCTGTTTGCCAGCTTCCCCCGTCAGCCATTTATCATAGCTGCGCTCAACCCCTTCTAAACCGTGGCCATCGATGCCCGTCACACCAATTAAGTGCGCACTCGCCTCACCAGCTGGATAGTAACGGCGAGATTCGGCCTTGAGCCCCACACCCGCTAATTTAAGTTCGCGAATATAATTGGCCATTGCAGGGCTCACTTGACGCTGCAAATAGATAAAACGGCGGGTTTGGTTCTCTTCAATTTTTTTCAGCAGCTCACTGCGCTTAATGCCTAACACATCAGCCAGTGCGTACCAACGTTCACGTTCAACTAAGCCGCCGGCTTTAAAAATAGCCACAGGATCAGCCCATACTGCATCGACAGGAACACTGACTGCGAGAGGTTCACCATTACGATCTGAAATGATTCCGCGTGCCGATGGCAAGGTTTTGGCTCGGACAGAGCGCATATCCCCTTCGCGGATCAAATTATCCGGTTCGATAATTTGGATAAAGGCAACGCGCCCAACCAATAAAGCGAAAGTAACGAATACAAAAAAGAGGATGAGATAGAATCGCCAACGGATCAAAATAGGAGATGTCGCTTTTTCTTGACGAGGTGCCGCTTGGGCTTTGTCTTTGTTTTTTTTCATTTGAGCGTAATCACCACTTCTTTATCAGAATCAGGTCGCTTCATTTCCAGCTCTTGTTTGGCAAGATTCTGCACGCGGCTATGTTCTGCGAGGGCCGTTTCCTCAAGAATGAGGTTACGCCATTCATTATCGAGCCGCTCGCGCTCAACTAAAGTTTGATCTTTTTCTGAAATCGCCTGCCTAGAATGGTGGGTAATAAACACCACTCCCATCGCACTGGCAAAAATTAACATTAACAAAATAAGCGGCACTCGACCCACCGTAAACAGGTCAAGTGCAATCAGTTTGGTTAAGTTAGGCGGCGACTTAGACATGGACTACAGTTTTTCAGCAACTCGTAATACTGAGCTGCGTGAACGGGGATTGAGTTCCACTTCTTCTTTAGTTGGCATAATCGCTTTCCCAACTGGTTTTAAGTTGGCTGAGCCCAATGCCTGAATTTGTATTTCTGTTAACGGCAAACCATGTGGAACCTCTGGGCCTTTACTCTCTTTACGAATAAAGCGTTTGACCATGCGATCTTCAAGCGAATGGAAACTGATCACCGATAAGCGCCCTTGTGGGGCTAAGATCTTAGCTGCGCCTTTTAATGCAGTGTCGATCTCTTCTAATTCACTATTGATATAGATACGAAATGCTTGAAATGAGCGCGTAGCCGGGTGTTTTTTCTCTTTAAAGCTTTTCGGCGCAGCTTCTGAAATCAGTTTGGCCAATTGACTGGTACGCGTCAGAGGCTCTTTTTCATCGTCTTCACGGTAAGCGACAATCGCTTTGGCAATACGGCGCGCGTGCTTGTCTTCACCAAATTCACGAATCACCCAAGTAATGTCGTCCAAATCGGCTTGCGCAAGCCACTGCGAGACAGGGATCCCTGACGTCGGGTCCATACGCATATCAAGCGGGCCATCTTTCATGAAACTAAAACCGCGCTCGGCATCGTCCAACTGCGGCGAGGAAACGCCTAAATCAAGTAGTACTCCATCCACTTTCCCGACCAGATCGTAGCGCTCAGCGTATTGTGCCATGCCAGAAAATGGGCCATGAATGATAGTAAAACGCGGGTCGTTAATTTTTCCAGCTTCAGCAATCGCTTGTGGATCGCGATCTATGCTGTACAGACGACCATTGTCACCCAACTTAGAGAGAATTGTACGACTATGACCACCACGGCCAAACGTGCCGTCGATATAAATACCGCCTGGTTTGATAGCAAGGCCATCAATGGATTCATTCAGTAGTACAGAAATGTGTTGAAAAGGTTCAGTCATCGTTTTCTCATCGGGCTAAAGCTGAAATATAGCAATCGGCTACGGCGCAAGTATTCAGTTTACTGATTTAACGCCGCATCGCTACCACTTGACGTTGGCATCACGTGATATTGCGCTAAGTTTAGTGCTTACGAAATAATTTTCGTCAATAAAAAGCAAAAAACCCATCATAACCGCAAGAGTTATGATGGGTCTGCAATAGGTGGAGTTGACGTATAAGCCGGGTTCTGTTCCGCTTGCGCGGCAGTAGCCATTCGTCTAGGCCAGCAATCACTCACTGGCTCAAGCAACCTACCCGCTTCCTTACGCGAGCAACGCAATGTGGAAGCCTATTTGGTCTTGCTCCGGGTGGAGTTTACCTTGCTACGAACTGTTGCCAGACGCACGGTGCGCTCTTACCGCACCCTTTCACCCTTACCTGTGCCCATTCCGAAGAAATTGGGCCATCGGCGGTCTTCTCTCTGCTGCACTTGTCGTAGGCTTTCGCCCCCCAGGCGTTACCTGGCACCCTGCTCTGTGGAGCCCGGACTTTCCTCCCCTCCATCAGTCTCCTCAGCACAAGGCTAAAGGACATCAATGAAGCAGCGACTACCCAGTCAACTCCGAGGGCGGATTGTATAGAGAAAGATAGGTACTGTCTAGGCTCAAACAACTTCTGTGTTTAATTCACGCTTAAGCGTTTAATTATCCATCGATTTAAAACATCAAGATGCCGCTGGCTAATTAAGCAGATAGGTTTTCAAGCCCCCACTTATAAAGAGCATTTTTCTTAAGGTTATAAATTTCAGCCGCCAATGCGGCCGCTTTTTTCAGAGGCAGCTCTTTTGTCAAAATCGCTAAACTGCGCAACGCTTCGTCCGACAAGCTATCGTCCACGCTTTCTCTGTAACCATGGATCAGTAACACCATTTCACCACGCTTGCGGTTCTCATCTTCATTAATCCAATTAATCAGTTCGCCTAACGGCAAACCTTGAATCGTCTCGAAGGTTTTGGTGAGCTCGCGGGCTAGCACCACGTTACGATCTGGCCCTAAGATAGCTAACATATCTTGCAGTGATTCGCTAATTCGGTGTGGTGACTCATAAAAAATACAGGTGCGTTCAGCCTTAGCGATCTCTAGGAATTTATCTTTACGCCCTTTGCTTTTCGGCGGCAAAAAACCTTCAAAACTGAAACGATCAGAAGGCAAGCCTGATGCACTGAGCGCAGTAATCACAGCACAGGCGCCCGGAAGTGGCACAACTCTAACACCAGCTTGACGACACTGATTGACAAGATGGTACCCTGGATCACTGATCAGTGGCGTTCCTGCATCAGAAACCAACGCAATAGATTGCCCTGATAATAATTTATCGACTAACACTTGTGCTTTTTGCTGTTCGTTGTGATCATGCAAGGCAAAGGTTTTAGTCTGGATATTGAAGTGAGCGAGAAGTCTGCCAGTATGGCGTGTATCTTCCGCAGCGATAACATCAACACTTGAGAGTACTTCAATGGCTCGCTGGGTAATATCACCCAAATTGCCAATTGGCGTAGGAACAATGTAGAGAGTTGGGATCTCTGCTGGCAAGGTTTTGCTATCTGTCATTTGTTTACCATCACTTCAACGATTAATATAGAGACAATTTTACACGGAATAACGAAAGAACTCATGGCTATGAAGAACCATCCGAGACTCAGTGTACCACGCTTATTCACGCCCGTTGCATTAGCAATGGCTTTGGCGGCGTGTTCGTCTTCACCGTCGACGCCCACCTCAGTCGATATTACGCAAGATCCCATCAAGTCAGCGCAAACTTACTTGATGCAAGCAGATAGTAGCCAAGGTTCGCTGCAAAATGATTGGTTGATCATGGCTCTTAAAGCCGCCATTAACGAAAACAACAGCGAACAAGCGCAACTGTTGATTATGCGCTTAGCCAAACAGTCGCTCTCTGAAGCGCAACAAGCTGAATGGCAAATGGCTAAGGCGCAGTTGTTGAGTAATGCGGAACAGTTTTCACAAGCGCTCTCTCAGCTTAATTTTCAGGCTTGGTGGAAGCTAAGCCCTGAAACATGGGCTCAATACCATCAAATGCGCGCCGATATTTTTACCGCGCTCAGCCGCCCTTTTGATTCAAATAGGGAGCTTATTGCATTAAGCACTTACGTTGATGATGCCGAGCAAGAGGCGATTGCTGATCAAATTTGGCTCAATTTCAATCACTATAGCGAGCGTCAAATTACCCAATTAAATCCAGAGCCTAACGAAAACGTGCTCGATGGCTGGCTACAACTGGCTGTATATATGAAAACGCTCAATAGTAATATTCCGCAGTTGAAGAATACGCTCGAAAAATGGCTTGCGGAAAACAGCAATCACCCAGCGGCTCGTTATACACCTAAAGCGATACAAGATATTTTAGCGCTGGAAATCATCAAACCCACTAACACCGCGTTGTTACTTCCTCTTTCCGGAAAATTTGCCACGCAAGCTCAACTGATCCGTGATGGCTTTATCATGGCGATGATGAATGACCGTAACCGTGACCTCAATGCTACCTTGACTGTGATTGATACCAATGCCGAAGACGCCGCGCTCATAGACAAGCAACTGATTGAAAAAAACATTGATTTCATTGTTGGGCCACTCATCAAAGAGAACATCGAGAATCTACATAAGCTTCAACAAGCACGCTTAGCTTCTATCCCTACGCTGGCGTTGAATATTCCAGACCAAATTGAAGATCACCCCAACACTTGCTATCTTGCACTTTCGCCAGAGCAAGAGGTTGAACAAGCCGCTAAGTATCTGTTTAGCCAAGGCTATCAGTACCCTTTAATACTCGCTCCTCAAGGTAATTACGGCCAGCGTGTAGTAGAAGCGTTTAACGCAGAATGGCAAAAATACAGCAAGAATAAAGTATCGGTGAACCTATTTGGTGATAAGCGTCAATTGCAACGCAACATTAACTCAGTATTTGGTCTGCAAGATAGCCAACAAAATATCGCGCAAATGGATGCGTTGATGGGTATTGATTTACAAAGCCTGCCCCGCAGTCGTCGTGATATCGATTCGGTTTATATCGTGGCTAACAGCGCAGAATTGACTTTAATTAAACCCTTTATCGAGGTCGCAATTAACCCTGACACTAAGCCACCCAAACTGTTTTCAAACTCTCGTAGTAACAGTGGTAACACACAGTATGAAGACCTCTCTGGTGTAACTTATAGCGATATTCCATTACTCATTCATCCCAATTCAATGCTGGATAATGAAATGAACCAATTGTGGCCAAAGAACTCCAATAGCGAGCGGCGCTTACAAGCATTAGGTATGGATGCTTATCAGTTAATGATTGAGTTGCCACAAATGAAAGTCGTCGAGGGGTATAGTATCGATGGCAAAACAGGCACATTAAGTATTGATGAGCAATGCGTGGTACAGAGAGAGATCAGTTGGGCGGTGCATGGCGCTCTTTAGTCGCCGCGCAGTTGGTCAACAGTATGAAACCGCAGCCAAACACTATTTATTAGGTTGTGGTTTGGCTTTTATTGAACAAAACTTCAATACCAAAGTCGGTGAAATCGACCTCATTATGCGAGATAAAAACACCTTAGTGTTCGTAGAGGTTAAATACAGAAAAAACCAATGTCATGGGCATGCCGCAGAAATGGTTACTACCGCAAAAATGGCAAAGTTGATGAAAACCGCGAATTTATGGCTACTGAAACATGGCCTATCGCCCTATGACACCGATTTTCGTTTCGATGTGATCGCCATCCACCAAGATGTGCACCACATTGAGTGGATTAAAAACGCAATAACTCAAGGATAAACGATGCTCGACAGCATTAAAGACAGTTTTACCGAAAGCATCCAAATTCAAATTGCGGCTGCTGAAGCACTACCCCATGCGATCACGCATGCTGCACAAGCCATGGTGGCAACGCTACTTAACGGTCATAAAATTCTCTGTTGTGGTAATGGTGGCTCCTCGGCCAATGCCCAGCTTTTTTCTTCTTGCTTACTGAACCGTTTTGAAACTGAACGTCCGAGTTTACCCGCCATTGCATTAACCGCAGACAATACCACGTTAACCGCAGTTGCTAACGACTATCACTACCAAGAAATATTCTCTAAACAGGTACGTGCATTTGGTCAACCTGGTGATGTTTTGTTGGCTATTTCAACCAGTGGTAACAGCAAAAACATCATTAAAGCGATGGAAGCGGCTGTGACTCGTGATATGACGATTATCGCTCTCACAGGCAAAGACGGTGGAGAAATGGCTGGTCTTCTAGGTGAAAATGATGTGGAGATCCGCATCCCCTCGCAGCGGACGGCTCGAATCCATGAAGTTCATATGGTCACCCTACACTGCTTATGTGACTTGATTGATCAAGTCCTTTTCCCTTCTCATGAAGAATAGACAATGAATAGATTAAAACTTTCACTCATTCTACTGTTGAGCTTTGCTGTATCAGGTTGTGCAGGAGTTATCCTTGCTGGCGCGGCGACAACAGCGAGTCTAGTAACAGACCCTCGAACCACTCAAGAAATTTGGAATGATAATAACATCGAATTTGAAGTAGCAGGTATCGCCAATAAAGCCCCCTTTAACGGAAAAACTCGCATTACGGCCAGTTCTTATCAAGGGATTGTCGTATTGATGGGACAAGCTGAAAACTCCGGATTACTCAATGAGTTTGAAAATAAAGCACGTGAGACAAAAGGGGTCAAAACCATTCATAATCAAGTCAGAATAAAAGCGCCTTTATCAATTGGTGAAATCAGTAACGACAGTTGGATTACGACTAAAGTAAAATCAGCGCTGTTGGCCAATTCTGAACTGAACACAATCAAAATCAAAGTAATCACAGAAAATAGAGAAGTATTTTTACTTGGCTATGTCTCGGCAGAACAGGCTAATCTAGCCAGTGATATTGCCCGAAACATATCAGGCGTAAAACAGGTGATTAAGGCATTTCAATACAGCGAATAACCTCGGTTATCCTTTGTTTTTTTAGAAAAAAAGCAGCGAATATCGCTGCTTTTTCGATCATGACTGCTTAATGTGTGAAAATGAGTTACTTAATAACTCTTAAGCTTGGTTTTCCCTTCGGCCGAGAGGTTTCTTGTGCTCGAGTCTCTAATAATTCCTCATCTTCTTGAGAAGCAACGCTTAACATCGGCTCTTGTTCAGATTCCTCTGTTATGCCCGCTTCTAGATAAGGGATATAAGCCTCTTCAGGTTCAAACATAGTACCTGCACCGTTTTCACGTGCATAGATAGCTTGCACTGCGTACAAAGGCACTATGACCGAATGAGGACGTCCACCAAAGCGAGCATTGAACGTAATCGCTTCATTGCCAAGCTCAAGGTTACCTATCGCTCTTGGGGCAAGATTAAGGATAATTTGTCCATCTTGCACAAACTCCATCGGCACTCGTACACCCGTAAGAGTGGCATCCACAACAACATGAGGAGTCAATTCATTTTCTAATAGCCAATCATAAAATGCTCTAAGCATATAAGGTCGGCGAGGAGTCATTTGAGAGATATCCATCAAACTGCCTTAACGAACTAAACGCATCTCACGTTCAGCTTCTGTTAAAGAAGCCAAGAATGAATCACGCTCAAAAACACGATTCATATATACTTTAAGCTCTTTAGAGCCAGGACCAATCAGATCAATACCCAAAATAGGTAAGCGCCATAGTAATGGAGCTAAATAGCAGTCAATGAGGCTAAACTCTTCACTCATGAAATATTCGTATTCCGCGAACACAGGACCAAGAGTAAGCAGATCATTGCGTAATTTATTACGAGCAGCTTCTGACTCTTCCGCATTGCCCTTCACGACTTTCTCAGCCAGTGAGTACCAGTTTTTCTCAATACGGTAAATCATCAAACGGCTATTACCACGAGCCACAGGATAAACAGGCATCAGCGGTGGATGAGGGAAACGCTCATCTAGGTATTCCATGATGATCTTTGAGTCATAAAGAGCAAGCTCACGATCAACTAACGTTGGTACTGTCTTATATGGGTTTAGCTCAATAAGGTCAGCTGGCAGATTGGTTTCATCAACTAATTCTACTTCAACACTGACACCTTTTTCCGCTAGAACAATACGTACCTGATGACTATACATATCAGATGCACTCGAAAATAGCGTCATCACAGAACGTTTATTGGCAGCTACAGCCATGGAGCCCTCCAGCACACTTACAGATATAAAAACAATGGAGGCCAAGCCTCCATTGAAGATTCTAAAAATTAGAAATTAACGCCGCATGGTAGCACAATTAATGCACATCACGCCAATATTCTTTCTTCAATAGAACGACCACGATAGTAAATAGCACAAGGAATGCCATTACCCACCAACCTAAAGTTTGACGTTCAAGCTTGACTGGTTCTGCTGAATATTCAAGGAAGTTAACAATGTCACGGACCGCTTGATCATACTCACTTTGGCTCAGCTCACCCGTTCCATCAGACTCGGCACCAATAACAGCCTTGACTTCCTCGCCATTGACAAGATGAGTACCATAAACTGGTTGTGGGATCCCTTGTAGCTCTTCAAGCACATGGGGCATACCGACACTTGGGAATACGATGTTGTTTACGCCAAAGGGCCGGCTAGGATCGGCATAAAATGAGCGAAGGTAAGTATACAACCAATCTGTTCCTCGAACACGAGCCACAAGCGTTAAATCTGGTGGCGGTGCACCAAACCATTTCGCTGCCGACTTATCTGGAATCGCATTCTCCATCAGTTGACCAATTTTGGCATTCGGATCAAAGATCAAATTCTCTTTCATCAAATCCGAGGGAATATTCAAATCATTCGCTACACGCTCATAACGCTGGTACTGAGTTGAGTGGCAACCAAAACAGTAGTTCATGAATAGCTTTGCACCATGCTGCAGTGATGCTTGATCTGTTAAATCATTATTTGCTTTATCTAAATGTACATTTGCGCCAGCTGCCAAAGCAAGAGATGGCAGCATTGCAAACAAAATTACAATCCACTTTTTCATTTAAATGTCACCCTCTCTGGTAATGGTTTCGTTGCTTCATTTTTGCTGTAGAAGAACAACAAAACAAAGAACATGAAGTAACCAACGCTAAATATACGTGCAAGCATTGTGTAAGTGGCTGTCGCAGGTAACGCACCTAAAACACCTAACGCAATAAAGCAGATAGTGAACTGAATAATATTGATTAAGTGGAACTTACTACGATAACGGTAAGAACGAACCTTACAACGATCCAGCCATGGCAATAAGAACAACACCACAATCGATGCACCCATCGCAGCCACACCAATTAACTTATCAGGAACGGCACGTAAAATTGCATAGAAAGGCGTGAAATACCAAACAGGTGCGATGTGTGCTGGTGTTTTTAGTGGGTTTGCCGCTTCAAAGTTAGGCGGCTCAAGGAAGTAACCACCCATCTCTGGGTTAAAGAACAACACATAACAGAACAGGATTAAGAAACCAGCTACACCAATAAGATCTTTCACTGTCCCGTAAGGATGGAATGGAATCGAATCAATGATGTCGTATTTCTTGGTGTAGTAGTCATGAAATTTAAACTGCGTTTTATAATCATCGCCCATCTCCCCTTTTGGTACTTTGGTTTCGATACCGTCAGGGTTATTAGAACCGACTTCATGCAGTGCTAATATATGGAGAACAATTAGCAACAATAAAACAATAGGTAAAGCAATTACATGCAGTGCAAAGAAACGGTTCAGAGTGGCACCTGAAATAACGTAGTCACCACGTATCCATAGAGTTAAATCATCACCGATAACGGGGATTGCACCGAACAAAGAGATAATAACTTGCGCTCCCCAGTAGGACATTTGTCCCCATGGTAGCAAATATCCCATAAAGGCTTCGGCCATCAACACTAAGAAGATCAGCATACCAAATAGCCATAGCAGCTCACGAGGCTTTTGATAGGAACCGTAAATTAAGCCACGGAACATATGTAGATAAATCACCACAAAGAAAGCTGAAGCGCCAGTGGAGTGCATATAGCGCAGTAACCAACCATACTCAACATCACGCATGATGTATTCAACAGATGCAAAAGCCCCTTCACCTGATGGCACATAGTTCATGGTTAGCCACACGCCAGTGAGCAGTTGGTTAACAAGAACCAACATAGCTAACGATCCAAACAAATACCAAAAGTTAAAGTTTTTCGGCATTGGATATTCAGATAGGTGTTTTTTGTAAGCGTTCATTGCAGGTAAACGCTTTTCTACCCAATCAAGTAAAACTTGCATTATGCAGCCTCCCCGGTCTCATCTAATCCTATGACAATACGAGTATCGCTAAGATACATATATTGAGGGATAACCAAGTTTAGTGGTGCCGGAACACCTTGAAAAACTCGACCCGCCATATCAAATTTCGAACCATGGCAAGGACAGAAAAAACCAGATTTAACCCCTTGAACTTGTTCACTAAAAGAATCAGGCAAATAAGTAGGTGAACAGCCAAGGTGAGTACAAATACCCACAGCAACGAAATATTCAGGTTTAATCGATCGATAAGCATTTTGCGCATAATTAGGCTGCTGCTGCTCATCCGATTGAGGATCTCGAAGTTGGTTTTCGATATCTTTTAGCCCATCGACCACTGATTGAGAACGACGAACAACCCAAACAGGTTTTCCTCGCCACTCAACACGAACCATTTGCCCCTCTTCAAGTTTACCGATTTCAACTTCAACGGGGGCTCCAGCCGCTTTGGCTTTGGCACTTGGGTTCCAAGATTTAATAAAAGGAACGGCGACAGCAGCGGCTCCTAACCCTCCGACAACGGC